>DASWXL010000193.1:0-2379 GCA_036405495.1 Sphingobacteriaceae bacterium
ACTTCATGAGTCCCGTTCAGGTCAACTAAAACCAGGTCTGCATAGAAACCTTCGCGGATAAATCCTCTTTTTTCCACCTGAAAACAGATGGCCGGATTGTGAGCCATCTTTTCAACGATCTTTTCAAGGGTGACCTTTCCCTGATGGTAAAGCTGAAGCATAGCCGGAAGGGCATCCTGCACCAACGGGCCGCCCGAAGGTGCCTGTAAATACGGTTTCATTTTCTCT
Organism: Sphingobacteriaceae bacterium; assembly: GCA_036405495.1. Classification (GTDB taxonomy): domain Bacteria; phylum Bacteroidota; class Bacteroidia; order Sphingobacteriales; family Sphingobacteriaceae; genus DASWTL01. The sequence goes on from DASWXL010000193.1 coordinate 229, forward strand.
TCAATGGTGTGAGGGGCATGGTCGGTAGCAATTACGTCGATATGGTCGTTCAGAACGGCTTTAAGAATAGCTTCGCGGTCGGACGACGCCTTAACCGCCGGGTTCCATTTGATCCAGTTACCCTTTTCAGCATAATCTTCCTTGCTGAACCAAAGGTGATGAATACAGGCTTCGGCGGTGATCCTTTTTTCGATCAGGGGGATACGGTTGTTGAATAGTTCAGTCTCTTCGGCTGTCGAGATGTGCAGAATATGTAAACGGGAATTGTATTTTCTGGCAAGCTCTATTGCTACGGATGAGGACGTATAGCACGCCTCAGTGCTGCGGATGAGCGGATGCATCTCTGGTGTTATTTCCTCGCCATACTGATGCTTGTATTGCATGAGGTTGTGTTGAATAATGCCTTCGTCCTCGCAATGTGTCGCGATCAGCATCGGCGCTTTCCCGAAGATGCCCTCCAGGGTTTTTTCGTTATCCACCAGCATGTTTCCGGTGGATGATCCCATGAATACTTTTATTCCGCAAACATTTCGGGGATCGGTTTTCAGCACCTCCTCCAGGTTGTCATTTCCCGCTCCCATGTAAAAGGAATAATTCGCTAATGACGTTTTTGCGGCGATCCGGTATTTCTCGTCAAGCAATTCCTGCGTTAAGGTATTTGGAACGGTATTGGGCATTTCCATAAAGGAAGTAATGCCGCCCGCAACGGCCGCGCGGCTTTCGGTGAAGATATCGGCTTTATGTGTCAACCCAGGCTCCCGGAAATGCACCTGATCGTCGATGCATCCCGGAAGGAGAAATAAGCCTTCGGCGTTTATTTCCCTATCGGCCGGTCTGGAAATGCTTGTATTCACATGGTCAATAACGCCATCCTTTATAAACAAGTCGCCGGTAAATTGCCGGCCTTCATTAACGATTGTTGCAGATTTAATTAAGATAGAAGACATGTGGGATTTTTATAGAATTAAGGGTTACACGTGGTAAAGTTAAGCATTAGGCTGTGCAATAAGCAACCGGCAATAGCTAACTCGTAATTATCCGCTATCTTTGCGGAATGCCTCAATCTTTTGAAGATTTCAAGTTAAACCGGCAAATCCTGAACGCAGTGACGGATGCAGGTTACACCGAACCAACGCCTATTCAGCAAAAAGCCATTAATCCGATACTGTCTGGTCAGGATATTATGGGTATTGCCCAAACCGGAACAGGAAAGACCGCTGCCTATGTTCTGCCAATGCTGATGAAGCTGAAGTATGCACAAGGGCATGATGCCCGGGCGCTGATTCTCGCACCAACAAGAGAGCTGGCGATGCAGATCGAGGAGAATATTAAAACGTTCGCAAGATATACCGATCTGCGTACGGTTGTAATTTATGGTGGATTGGGGCCTAAGGTGCAGAAAACAGAGATCGGAAAGGGGCTTGATATACTGGTAGCTACTCCCGGGCGTTTTCTTGACCTTTACCTGGCCGGCGATATCAATACTAAATCATTACAGTTCCTGGTGCTGGATGAAGCGGATAAAATGATGGACATGGGGTTCATCGGCTCTATACATAGGATCCTTGAAGTCGTTCCCCGTAAGCGCCAGAATTTGCTTTTTTCGGCTACGATGAGTGACCTTGTTCACAAGATCGCCGGCGACTTTCTGAAGTTTCCTGCGGTGATCGAGGTAGCACCTCAGGCAACACCTGCTCAGACGGTAAATCAGGTACTGTACCTTGTACCGAATCTGAAGACTAAATTAAACCTGCTGCAACATTTGCTGCGCAACGATGAGGAATTCCATCGTCTGATCATTTTTTGTAAAACGAAAACAGTTGCCGACAACATCTATCACTTTCTTGAGCGTCGGTACGGGGATGACGGCGTAAAGGTCATCCATGCGAATAAGGGGCAGAATACCCGTATCAATTCGATCAACGCTTTTAAAGAAGGCGCAGTACGGTTTCTGGTCGCCACGGATGTGGCGGCACGCGGCCTCGATGTCAGCAATGTGAGTCACGTCATCAACTTCGATGTCCCGATCATCATTGAAGATTATGTTCATCGGATCGGCCGCACAGGGAGAGCTTATAACACAGGAGAAGCAATCACCTTCTGTAACAAGGCGGAAGAATATTATATTCGAAAGATCGAAAAACTCATCCG
>DASWXL010000194.1:0-5532 GCA_036405495.1 Sphingobacteriaceae bacterium
GGAGTGGCACCGGTCTCGACGTCTAAATATAAGATATTAAACGATAAATGAAGGAGGCCGGTTCCGGTCGGACATAATACATTGTGCAGATCATGTGCAACGATTCGGGACAACGTTTTATTTAGCACGTAAGCTGAACAATACTTTCCTTATCGAGCTGTATTTCCGTTGCCTTAATGAGAGATTCTACGTGTGATAACGAAGTAGCGCTGGCGATTGGTGCAACAACCGAAGGTTGAGCGAGCAGCCACGCGAGAGCAATGCTGGCCGGGGTCGAATCGTATCGCAAGCTAACCTGATCCAGTGCGTTCAGGATAGCCATACCACGGTCGTTCAAATACTTCTTGTTTCCGGCACCGCGAACACTCTTGTTAAGGTCGGCTTCCGAGCGATATTTTCCGGTTAAGAAGCCGCTTGCCAGCGAATAATAGGGTAGTACGCCAATGGAATGCGCCGCGCAGACCGGTTCGAGTTCCTTTTCGAAAGCCTCACGGTCATATAAATTATATAGTGGCTGCAGCGTCTGGTATTGTGGAAAACCATGTTCTTTGCTGACTTCTAGTGATCTCTCAAGCCGCCCTGCGGAAAAGTTAGAAGCGCCGATGAGCCGCACCTTTCCCTGCTGAACAAGCCCGGAGTAAACCTCGAGAGTTTCGCCGATCGCCGTATCAGCGTCGTCGTAATGCGACTGGTACAGATCTATGTAATCGGTTTTCAGCCGTTTAAGCGAATTTTCAACCGAGTGCCTGATATGATCAGGTGAAAGATCGCCCTTTTTGCCTTGCCCCATATCGCCGCCAACTTTGGTAGCGATGATAACGCTATCGCGGTTCTTCCGCAGTTTCATCCAGTTGCCCAGAATGGTTTCTGATTCCCCGCCCTCGTTTCCAGGTGCCCAGCGCGAATAGGTATCGGCCGTATCGATGAAGTTGAAGCCGGCATCAACAAATGCGTCAAGTATCGCAAAAGAAGCCTTTTCATCGAGCGTCCAGCCGAAGACATTCCCTCCGAACGCGATAGGGGCTACCTTAATATCTGATCTTCCGAGTGTCCTTTTTTTCATGGTCGATGCCAAATTAGTGATTTCTGTCATGAAACAGATCAGACAGCGATAGATTTTGCATATTAGCGGTTAAACTAAAACAAATGAAAAGACCATTTTCAATTATAGCCATTTTGGTCGTTCTAAGCGGCTGCACCTCAAGCCCGCTGACAGGCACGTGGCAATACGATGGCGGGATCTACAATGAAAAGTCCCGTGCTGCAGCTCCTGACTTCAGGATGCAACGCACGTACAGCTCCGACAGCTATGAGGCCCATGTACTGGAAGGCAATGCAGATCCGAAGAAATATGCCGCCGGCAATTACCAGATCAAAAATGATTCACTGTATCTGACCGGGACGTTCTCCAATCAGCCTTCTCAATTGACCGGAAGAACCCAGGTGTATCAGTTTACTATCGCAGACGACAAGTTGACGATCAAAGGAGTATTACCGAACGGAATGCAGGTGGAGGAGTATTGGATAAAGCTGCATTAGATGTCGTGAAGCGAAAATATCACACTCAACTGACCTCAAAAGTCACATAATTTACTAACTTCGCAAGTCGCATTTTAGCGGCCCTTATTGCCGGTATTTCCCGGGCAATGGAGTTAATCTTAGAAAAGGACTACAAATACAATGGCTGAAGAAACAGAGAACGAAAACTTAGTTCCCGGCAACGACAGAATTATCCCGATCAACATAGAAGAAGAAATGAAAGCCGCTTACATCGATTATTCGATGTCGGTAATTGTTTCACGGGCATTACCAGATGTCAGGGACGGTTTAAAGCCGGTTCATCGCCGGGTGCTTTACGGCATGCTTGATCTTGGAGTTACCAGTGGCAAACCGTACAAGAAATCCGCCCGTATCGTGGGTGACGTACTTGGAAAGTACCATCCGCACGGTGACGCTTCGGTTTATGATACGATGGTTCGTATGGCTCAAAACTGGAGTTTACGTTATCCGTTGGTAGACGGTCAGGGGAACTTTGGTTCTGTTGATGGTGACAGTCCGGCGGCCATGCGTTATACTGAGGCACGTCTGAAGAAGATCGCCGAAGAAATGCTGGCCGATATCAATAAAGATACGATCGATTACCAGCTAAACTTCGATGACTCGCTCCAGGAACCAACAGTGCTTCCGACAAAGATCCCCAGCTTGCTGGTAAATGGTGCATCGGGTATTGCCGTGGGTATGGCAACCAACATGCCGCCGCATAACCTGAGCGAGGTTGTGGATGCAACGGTTGCTTATATCGATAATAAAGAGATCGACATCGCCGGTTTGATGCAATACGTTAAAGCGCCGGATTTTCCTACAGGAGGTATCATTTATGGATATACCGGAGTTCAGGAAGCTTTTGAAACCGGTCGCGGCCGTGTGGTCATGCGTGCAAAGGCTGAGATCGAGACCTATGGCAATGACCGCGAGCGGATCATTGTGACCGAGATCCCTTATCAGGTGAACAAGGCGAACATGATCGAACGTACAGCCGAGCTGATCAATGAGAAGAAGATGGAAGGCATCTCGGAGATCCGTGATGAGTCTGACCGTGAGGGGATGCGTATCGTTTACGAGATCAAACGCGAGGCTAACGCGTCGATAGTGCTGAATAACCTGTATAAATATACTGCTCTTCAAACATCGTTCAGCGTAAATAATATTGCGTTGGTTCACGGCCGTCCGATGCTGCTGAACCTGAAAGACATGATCAGGTACTTTGTTGACCACCGTCACGAAGTAGTGATCCGCCGGACAAAATTCGAACTCGCGGAAGCCGAAAAAAGAGCTCATATTCTTGAAGGTTTACTTATAGCTTTAGATCACCTTGATGAAGTTATTCAGCTGATTCGCAGCTCAGGAACACCTGATGAGGCTCGTATCGGATTAATGGAGCGCTTTGGCTTATCAGACATTCAGGCACGAGCTATCCTGGACATGACGCTTCGCCGGTTAACCGGACTGGAACGCGACAAGATCAAGGAAGAATATGCCGAATTGATGAAGACGATCGACTATCTGAAGTCGGTGCTGGCCGATGAAAGCCTGCGGATGCAGATCATCAAGGATGAGCTGCATGAAATAAAAGATAAATACGGCGATGAGCGCAGAACATCTATTACGCATTCAGCTGAAGACATGCGGATGGAAGACTTCATTGTTGACGAAGATGTGGTGATCACCATTTCGCACGAAGGATACATTAAGCGCACGCCGTTAACAGAATATCGCCGGCAGGGAAGAGGCGGCAAAGGTTCTATGGGGTCTAACTCACGTGATCAGGACTTCATCGAGCATATTATCACCGCTTCGGCGCATAACTATATGTTGTTCTTCACCGAAGCGGGGCGTTGCTTCTGGCTTCGTGCTTTTGAGATCCCTGAAGGGACACGAACCAGTAAAGGACGGGCGATCCAAAATATCATTAACATTCCTAAGGAAGAGAAGATCAAAGCCTATATCCGGGTGACCAACCTGAAAGATCAGGAATACCTGGAGAACAACTTTATTATCATGTGTACCCGGAAAGGTACCATTAAGAAAACATCGCTGGAAGCATACTCCCGCCCGCGTTCCAATGGTATCAACGCCATCAACATCAATGAAGGTGATCAGCTGCTGGAAGCAACCTTAACGGATGGAAACAGCGAGATCGTGATGGCGCTTCGTTCAGGAAGAGCTATCCGGTTCAACGAATCAACCGTTCGCCCGATGGGACGTACCGCTACGGGAGTTCGTGGTGTGACACTCGCTCATGACAAGGATGAAGTGGTAGGTATGATCGCTATCAATAACCCTGAAACGACGGTATTGGTCGTTTCCGAAAAAGGCTACGGAAAGCGTACTGATATTGAAGACTACCGGGTGACGAACCGTGGTGGTAAGGGCGTTAAGACCATCAATATCACGGACAAGACAGGAGAACTCGTTGCGATCAAGGATGTGACCGATAAAGACGATCTGATGATCATCAATAAATCAGGTATCGTTATCCGGATCGCCCTGAGCGAACTCCGGGTAATGGGACGTGCCACTCAGGGTGTTCGTTTGATCTCTCTCAAAGAAAACGATGAGATCGCATCGATCGCTAAAGTCGAGCACGAAGAGGACGAGATCGAAAACGGTGAACAGTCAGGTGATAATACCGAAGAAGGCAACAAGTCTTCCGGGGATACGTTAACAGAAAATGAATAATCCCTGAAAAGGGAAGTAGATCCATGAAAAGATACTTCTTACTTCTTTTCATCGTAACAGCATTTTCTGTTAAACCTTTACGGGCTCAGTCTCTGGTAAAAGAGGCAATGAATAACTTTGCTGCTTATGGCAAAAGTCAGGAAATTGACAAACTGGAGAAAGCCCGTAAACTTATCGATGCTGCATATGCCACCCGACGCGATTCACTGAGTTATCGTAACAATCTGACGCGGGCACTTATATATTCAACGCTGGCCGTTGTCGACTCTGCGCGCAAGTTCACTTATAAGAAAGACCCTGTTGCAGAAACTGAATTTTCTGTAGCTAAACTCAGAAGCCCCAGGTTTCTGGATGAACATGAACCTGAGATCACTTTCATTAAGAAGCAGCTTGCTCTTGCTTACCTTTTTCGTTCGAATCGCGCTTTAGCTGATTTCAGGTATTATGAAGCTTTGAACGGCTATAAGAAAGTCGACAGTTTGAGTCCTCAAAGTTCCGGCGTAACTCATAATCTGGCGCTTTTAAGTCAGCGACTTGGCCTGAAGGAGGATGCAGCCGGATACTATGAAGAATTAATTGAGAGTTCACCGGCGCCCGATTACTACCTGACGCTTTCTGAACTGTATGCGGAGTTAAACGAACCTTCAGAAATGCTGCGGATACTTCAATCAGGACATGAAAAATTCCCGCGGAGTCGGGACATTCTATTTAAGTTACTCAATACGTACACTGAAAAGCAGGATTATCCCGCCGTTTTAACTATAATAGACGACGCGCTCGCACTGGACGGGAGCGATACAGATCTTACTTATCTGGCCGGTTTTTCGAATGAAATGACGGGAAACAGATTGAAAGCAGAACTGTATTATAAAAAAACCCTTGCTATAGATCCGAACAATTACGACGGAAATTACGCGTTAGGATTACTTTACTTAAATTCGTACCTGCAAAACGCACACAAAGAAGACCAACGGCTTTTGGCAAAGCAATATCTGATCAAAGCCAACGAAATTAATCCGAATGACGTTAAGCTTTTACGGGCGCTTGTGATACTTTACAAAGAGGCAGGAGATATGCTGCAATTGCAGCGGGTAAATAGTAAATTAAACGAACTTATATTAAACTAAACAATAATATGAAAATCAAATCTTTCATTTTAGCACTTGCATTTACGGGAAGTTCCGTGTTTGCTTTTGCTCAAAAAGGCGAACTGAATTCAGCCAAATCCAATTACGATAAGTATTCAGTGCTAAAAAATGCCGGAAACGCCTTAGGTGGTAACGACGCATCGTT
>DASWXL010000195.1:0-9381 GCA_036405495.1 Sphingobacteriaceae bacterium
AAAAACATATACTGATCATACCCGGCGACGGAATCGGCGCCGAAGTCACCCAATGGGGAAAATCGGTTCTCCAGCAAATAGCTGCCGATTTCAACCACGATTTTACTTTTGACGAAGCCCTAATGGGCCATGCCGCCATTGAAGCAACCGGAGATCCACTGCCGGACGGGACGCTGCAAAAAGCTAAAGCCAGTGATGCCATTCTTTTCGGAGCCATTGGTCATGCTAAATACGACAACGATCCTACCTTAAAGGTTCGCCCTGAACAGGGACTCTTAAGGATCAGAAAGGAACTCGGTCTTTATGCCAACCTGCGGCCGATCCTGCTTTTCGATGAACTCCTTGATGCATCAAGCCTGAAGCCCGAGGTCCTGAAAGGCACAGACATCCTCTTCTTCAGAGAGCTGACGGGAGACGTTTACTTTGGAGAGAAAAAACGGTCTGATGACCGGAACACCGCTTCAGACCTGATGATCTATCACCGTTATGAGATCGAACGCATCGCGATAAAGGCGTTTGAGGCGGCGCGCTCCAGAAACAAAAAACTATGCTCTGTAGATAAGGCTAATGTACTTGAAAGTTCAAGGCTATGGCGTGAAACCGTTCAGGAAGTGGCGAAATCATATCCGGATGTTGAAACCGAGCATATGTTCATAGACAACGCAGCGATGCAGCTGATCAAGAACCCTAAAAAGTTCGACGTTGTACTCACGGCAAATTTGTTTGGCGACATTCTCACCGATGAAGCGTCTCAGATTGCCGGTTCTATGGGTATGCTGGCATCGGCATCAGTTGGCGAAGGAACCGGCTTTTTCGAACCGATACATGGCTCAGCTCATGATATTGCCGGTCAGAACAAGGCAAATCCATTAGCGTCCATCCTCTCGGCAGCACTGATGCTCGAGATCAGCTTCGGCCTTAAAGAAGAAGCACAGGCGATCTATTCAGGGGTGGATCTGATTTTAAAAGAAGGCTTCAGAACTCAGGACATTGCTAACCCGGCAACTCCGATATCGAAGATCTTAGGTACTGCCCAGATGGGTGCCATGATATTGGAAAAATTAAAGCAAACGGTAATCATTAAATAGCGCATCATGTTACACGACCCTAACAAAGTATATATTTTCGACACAACTTTACGCGACGGCGAACAGGTGCCCGGTTGCCAGCTGAACACTAAGGAAAAGATCGAGATCGCTTTGGCATTAGAGACTTTGGGTGTTGACGTCATTGAAGCAGGGTTTCCGGTGTCGAGTCCCGGCGATTTCCATAGCGTAGTTGAACTATCCAAAGCTGTACGCCGGCCCGTCATCTGTGCGCTGACCAGAGCCAATAAAAATGACATCGATGTAGCGGCAGAAGCCTTGCAGTTTGCACATCGGCCAAGGATCCATACCGGCATCGGTGCTTCTGACATGCATATCAGGTACAAGTTCAACAGTACCCGCGAAGAGATCCTTGAACGTGGCATCGAGGCGGTTAAGTATGCGAAGAAGTTTGTGGAAGATGTCGAGTTCTATGCCGAAGATGCCGGCCGGGCAGATATTCAATTCCTGTCGCGAATGATCGAAGCCGTTATCGCCGCAGGTGCTACCGTAGTTAATATACCGGATACAAACGGATATTGCCTGTCAGATCAATACGGTTCAAAGATCCGATACCTGAAAGAACATGTAAAAAATATCGATCAGGCGATCATCTCCGTGCACTGCCACAACGATCTGGGTCTGGCAACCGCTAACTCGGTATCCGGCCTGCAAAATGGCGCCCGTCAGGTGGAATGTACCATCAACGGGATCGGAGAAAGAGCGGGAAACACTTCCATGGAAGAAGTTGTCATGATCCTCAAGACGCATCAAAAATCGTTAAACCTTCATACCAGCATAGATTCCCGTAAATTTTACGACATCAGCCGGCAGGTAAGCACCTTGATGCGGATGCCTGTTCAACCGAATAAGGCCATTGTAGGAAGCAACGCTTTTGCACATAGCTCTGGTATTCACCAGGACGGATTTCTTAAGAACAGGGAAAATTATGAGATCATAAAGCCCGAAGATGTAGGCTTTCCTGATGCTTCGATCGTGCTCACTGCACGCAGCGGAAGACATGCTTTAAAACATCACCTCGACCGACTTGGATATGCTCTCAATAAGGCCGAACTGGACACTGTCTACAAAAAATTCCTGGTACTGGCCGACTCAAGGAAGAATATCACCGACGACGACCTGAATGGCCTCCTGTCGGTACATTATATAAAAGAACATGGAAACGGCAACTAGTAAGCTAACCCTTGATTTTGAAGCAGCCCACAAGCGTTTAAACGGCGTTGTCAGACGGACGCCGCTGGAATTTAACGCAAGGCTTTCGCAGAAATATAACGGTGAGATCTATATCAAGCGGGAGGATCTGCAGGTAGTCCGGTCGTACAAACTTCGCGGAGCTTACAATATGATCAGTTCCCTACCTCCCGGACAGCTTTCAAAAGGCGTTGTATGCGCCAGCGCCGGGAACCACGCCCAGGGCGTAGCTTTTTCATGCAATAAACTGGGCACCACGGGGGTGATCTTTATGCCCAGTATCACGCCTAAACAAAAGGTAAACCAAACCGAAATGTTCGGCAACGGCCATATCCGGATCGTTTTGACGGGCGATACTTTTGACGACTGCCTGAGAGAAGCGCTACTGTATACCGAACAACACGGGCTTACTTTTATCCCTCCTTTCGACGATCCGAGGATCATAGAAGGCCAGGGAACGGTAGGTGCCGAGATACTTGAAGATCTGCCGGATACCGATATGGTGATCATGCCGGTTGGCGGTGGTGGTCTGGCGGCCGGAACAGGAAGTTACCTAAAATCGCTCCTGCCACAGATCAGTTTGATCGGGGCAGAACCTCTGGGAGCCCCCTCCATGAAGAGCGCCTTTGAGAACGGAGCTCCTGTAACGCTCAACGAGATCAACCGCTTCGTTGACGGTGCTGCTGTTAAACGGGTTGGCAACCTCAATTATCTACTCTGCCGTGAACTTTTGGATAAAATGCTGCTGGTCCCGGAAGGAAAGGTCTGCACCTCAATACTGAAACTTTATAATCAGGATGCTATAGTGGTAGAACCGGCCGGGGCATTATCTATTGCGGCACTGGATCTGATACAGGACGAAATAAAAGGAAAAAAAGTCGTCTGCGTCATCAGCGGAGGAAATAATGACATTGACCGGATGCAGGAGATCAAAGAGCTATCTCTTTTAGATGAGGGCCTTAAACATTACTTTATTGTGCGCTTTCCGCAACGTCCGGGCGCACTGAAGCTTTTTGTTAATGACGTTCTGGGTCCTGACGATGACATTACCCGCTTTGAATTCATCAAGAAAACAGAACGCGAACGGGGACCTGCACTGGTGGGCATTGAGTTGAAAACTGCATCCGATTACGGCAGCATTCTGCAACGAATGAGAATGCATAACTTCGATTTTAAAGAACTAAACAGCGACAACACACTGTTTGAATATCTTGTTTAACGGATCAGCCTTCAACTATTGAATAGCCTGCGGCCGAGTAGAACACGTCCTGCCCTTCCGCTAAGGTAAGAGTTCTGGAATGTGCCGTCAGATCCACTCCACCGGCATCCAGAATGATTTCATCATAAAACAGCTTGTAAAGGACCCTTTTAACCGTTCCCTGCAGGTTGCCATCATTCAGATCTATCTGATTAGGATAAATGACCACTTGGTTGTTCCTGTCAACAACGATACCCAGAACTGCCGCCTCTTCGGGCGATAATACGTTCGCGTCTCCTAACAGGGAGGCTACATATCCCGAAGCGGGGTTATTTACAACTTCCCGGGGAGGCCCTTCCTGAACAAGCCTCCCTTGCCTCAACACCACGATCTTGTCGGCAAGCGATAAGCCATCCATAGGATCGTGTGAAACCAGAATAATAGTTATTCCAAGATATTTTGACAGCCGCCTGAGATCATCACGCAGGTCATGTTTAAGAATGGTATCGATCTGACTGAACGGTTCGTCAAGCAGCAATACCTCCGGCTGGCTGATGATAGCACGGGCGATCGCTACACGCTGTTGTTCGCCCCCGCTTAACTCTACGATACGCTTTTGTGCAAGATGATCGATCCGCAAAAACTCCATCGTTTCAACGGTCTTCTCTTTTTTGGATATCAGATCGTCGTTAGATAACATCGAAGCGATGTTGTCATAAACCTTAGCGTAAGTATTGAGGTTAAAGTCCTGAGCAACCATTCTCATCCGGTCATGACCCGGAATTAACTTTTCGTGAGGCCCGGAAACGTGGCGTCCCTGAAAAGAAACTTCACCCTGATCGGGTGCCAGCAATCCAAATATCAACTTCAACAACGTGCTTTTGCCACTGCCGCTTTCGCCGATAATAGCCACAAAGTCACCCTTCTCAATAGAAACGTTAATATCCGAAACTCCGGCATGTATATTCTCAGCGTACTGCTTAGATACTTTTGATAAACAAATGATAGGAGATGACACGGCCAAAGATAATTAAAAAGCAACTGGTCCCGCTACATAACGTCACCATCCGGAAATTAAGCGAAATACCTCAGCCATAGCTGTAAAACGAAACATGCCAGGTCGTGAGACCTGACATGTTTTATGAACGTCATCTATAATAGATAACGCGTTTAAAAGTTCAGCATGAAGCCGAAGGACAGATTTTTAAAATCTGCCGGCCCCTGATTATCGGCAAACACATCATTAAAGTAATACTTTGCATAGATCCCGAAGTCGCCATAACCCAAGCGTGCATAAACTCCCGACCTGAACGGGTTGAAGTTAAAATCATCCTTGATCTTTTCTTTGCCCTGCTCGTCACTTTTCTGCTTGAGCTTACCATTCAGGAGAAAACCGACTTCCGGACCGGCGACAAAATAAACTTTCTTGCCCCTTTGGTCGTCTTTTGACCGAAGCTCGATACCGAAAGGAATGCGCAGGTATGTACTTGTCAGACGGTTCTTATCATAATCGATATCCGAATCTTCGTATGATAACCGTGGCTGGTCCGGAAGAATGTTGATATCCCGTTTTAGCCTGATATGGTTCCAGTCAAACCCACCGGCCACATAAAACTTGAGATATGGGTTCGCCCGGTATTGCAGTTGAACAACATCAAACCCAACGTTAATGGTTTTCCAGGTCTTATTTTCCAGAAAACTATTCTCCGGAGATAGCGTGAAACTACCGTTATCGAGATATTTGCTTAATCCCAGATCAAACCTGGAAAACGTAAACTGTGCCGTAAACTTGGAGGAACTTTTCACTGTCGGCGTGTCATTATCCCACCGGCCGATGATGTTGATCCTTTTCTTCGACACTTCTTCTTTCTTTGTACTGTCAACGGTAACTACCACTACCGTATCCTTCTTAGACTTGTCCTGTGCGTAGCCTGCGGAAACCAATCCGCAAAGCAAAGCCGTATAAAATATCTGTTTCATTGTGTGTGCTTAATTTAATTAAGGGCCAGGTTCCATTCAATTCGTTGATATCATTAAGCTTCCCTTGAATGATGCCTGACTATTTTTTCTTACTTTTTAATTTGAACAGGCCCAGATTGATTCCGGAAATTTTGGTCCCTTCATCATCTTCCCGCATCTCGATAAATTTGTCATCCCGCTGATCCACCTTTGCTACAACGAAATTCACTATATCGCCTACCGATCTGATCTTACGGCGCTGCTGAAGCGTTTCCGCCTCTTCTGCGCTTTCATCGGGCAGCATGGCAAGAACAGTACTGTGAACAACCCCTTTTTCAGTGTGCTTATGGTCCGCTTCACTATCAGCTACTATGGCATTCCGACTAACCTCGTTATTTTGATTGGTTGCCGCTGCCAGAACGGCCTCGCTTAGGGGTTCGGCCGGTAACGTTTCAACCGTTTCATAAACTTGTTCGCTGATTTGCGACCGGATCACATCTGTTTTTTTAGTTGCCACCACTGATTCACGTTTCTGGGAAGCCGCTATCACTGCAACGGCTTTTGGTGTTGCATCTGTTAAAATCTGTTTAGTTGATGGCTCTTCGGTAACCGGTAAGCTTTGCGGTTTGGTTACCGCCAATTGATCCGTGCCTTGCAGGTAAACCTTTTCTTCAGGGTTCAGTATCCATAAACCAGCACCTAAAACTGCTACCACACTTGCGGCGGCCATCCAGAAAACCTGAAACGATTGTTTCTTTTTCCCAGGCTTTGTATCAAGCTTCACTTCAATTGATGTCCAGAGCGAAGCCGATGGTTCGACCTCAAAATCCTCAAAACGAGACTGGAAAAATCTATCTAATTCTTTATCCGACATGGATTGCATAATGATAACCCTCCATTTTTAAAACTTTCTCTTTTAATATCCCCCTTGCACGGGATAGCTGTGATTTCGAGGCCCCTTCAGTGATTCCCAGTTGTTCTCCGATCTCCTTGTGCGAAAAGCCTTCAATCACGTACATGTTAAACACCATCCGGTATCCTGTTGGAAGTTCCTTGATCAGATTCAAAAGGTCTTTAGTTTCTAATCCGCTCATATCGAACATAGACTGTGGCTCGTCATACACTTCGTCAATGTCGACTACACTGAGTGCCCGTTGGTTCTTCCGGTAAATCTCTATCGCCGTGTTTACCATAATTCTTCTTATCCAGCCCTCAAATGATCCATCGCCCCGGAATTCCGATACCTTTTGAAACACCTTCACAAATCCCATCTGCAACATATCTTCAGCTTCATACCGGTCTTTTGCGTACCGAACACAAACCCCAAGCATCTTTGACGCCAATGAGCGGTAAAGAAGCTCCTGCGATTTCCGTTCGCCACGTTTGCATCCTTCGAGCAATCCGTCAATTGTGAGCTTATGTCCTATTGCCATATGCATTTGTAAGTAAGATGATGAAACCAGAAAAAGAGTTGCATGCTTCGTTCAATTTTTTCATGTTACAGCATACTTAACCCCAAATTGGCAAGGAAAAGTTTTAAGAGTAGAAATATCAGCGTTTTAGACGATAATGTTTATAGACTTTTACAGCCGACATGATCAACACCGCAAAAACGATCAGTCCGATCAGGCCATATATCCAGTCGACCGCATTCTTAAGGATCACCACGAAAACAATGGCGACGAGAAAGATGGTAGCTACTTCGTTCCAGAGCCGGAGTTTTGTAGACGACCATTTAAAAACACCTCTTTTGAGTTGACGGATGATATTCTGGCAAATAAAATGATACGCAAGTAATCCGGCTACGAACGCCAGTTTCACCAACATCCAGTTCATCTGAAACAAAGCCGGATTAAGATACAGCATGGTAGCGCCGGCGATAACCGTAAGGACCATTGCCGGTGTCGTAATGATGTTCCACAGTTTGCTTTCCATTACTTCAAACTGACGGTGAAGAACCGACCGTTCCTGTTCGGGGCGGCCGTTGGCCTCTGTGTGGTAAATGAACAGGCGAACTATATAGAACAACCCAGCCATCCAGCTGACAACAAAAATGATGTGAACGGCCTTTACGTAGAGATATGCTTCCATATGAGAAATCCCCTTTCGGGGACTCTAAAATTAATATTTAAATTCTTTGATCACTTCAACCGCATACTTTACGTTGTCAAAAGGAATGTCCGGCATAATGCCATGGCCCAGGTTAAAGATAAATCCGTTCTCTCCGCGCATGCGCTCAAATAACCGGAGAATACGCTCCTTGATCACCTTTTTATCGGCATAAAGAATATGCGGGTCCAGATTACCCTGAACCGCTACGCCGGAAGGAAGCTTCTTTTTAACATTAAGTAAGTCTGCATTCCAATCGACCGAAACAACATCCGGCCGGGCCTCCGCCATCAGGGGAGCAAAAACAGAACTTCCCTTACAGAAGGAAATAACCGGAATATCCTTACGGTCAAGTTTCGAAATGATCTCTGCTATATACCGGTGCGAAAATTCGCTATAATCATCCCATGACAAAGCAAGGGCCCAGCTATCGAAGATCTGAAGTGCATTTACGCCGGCTGCGATCTGCATATTAAGATAACCGGCAGTTACTGTCGCGATCTTGCTCAGCAACTGATGAGCCAGTTCCGGCTCATTATGCAGCATCAGCTTAGTCAGCTTGAAATCTTTTGACGACCCGCCTTCAACAAGGTAACTCATCACCGTAAACGGTGCGCCTGCGAACCCGATAAGCGGAATCTTTCCATTCAGCCGTTGCTGAATAACCCTGATCGCATCAGCAACATACTGAAGTTTGTCTTCTACATCCACCCGAAGGTTATCGATATCCGCTTTCGACCGAATCGGATTGGAAAACTTAGGGCCAATGCCCTGGGCGAAACTCAGATCGCCCCCCATGGCTTCGCCGGTTACCAGGATATCCGAAAATAAGATGGCAGCATCTATACCAAGCAGGTCGACAGGAAGCATAGTTACGTCCGCAGCGATCTCAGGCGTTTTGCACATCTCCAGAAAGGAATATTTGTTCTTTATGTCCCAATACTCTTTCATGAAACGCCCGGCCTGACGCATCATCCATACCGGCGGACGCTCTGTTGCCTTCGAAAATGCTGCTTTAATAAATAAACTGTCTTGCTGTAGGTTACTCACGATGATTTCTGTATTTCTGTTTCTATCTTTTGAATAATATTTTTCACTCTCGATGTGATCTTGAGCGTCTTTGCCCGGTCTACGTAAGCCTTCGATCGTTCGAAATTACGCTTTCTTAAATTAAGGTTGGCCAAATGGACCAGTACAATGGCCTTATCATTCTGATTCCTCAATGGGAACCGGCTTGCGATCTGAAAATGACGCTCCGCCTCCTCGTAATTTTCTCTATGGAGTTCAATATTGCCGTAGATGAACTCATAAAAGCCACGACGGTGTCGCTTGAGCCGGTCGGGATCCTGGATCTCTTTCAACAGCTCCTCCGCCCTTTCGTAGTTTTTATGATGAAATTCACGGGCAGCCATTATAACAGTTCCTTCACGGAAATAACCCCAGATCAGCGCCGCAATTCCAACGCCAACCACTGCGGCGATTTCGTATACCTGTTCATAGAGTGTCCAGCAAAGAAGAAGTACGCCGACAGCGACGACGGCGAGACGAGCGTTACGGGTAAACATGTGCTATTGAGAATCAGTAAATTTATATCCTACCCCGCGGATGGAGTGAAAATAAATCGGGTTCTTTTGGTCCGGTTCAAAGTACTTCCGGAAAGTAAGGATAAAATTGTCTATTGTTCTGGTAGACGGGTACACGTCGTAATTCCAAACGGTTTCAAGGATCTGCTCCCGCGATACTGCCTCGTTGCGGCGTTCGATCAGAAGCTTAAGCAACATCGTTTCCTTCTTTGTTAAAGGCGTAATGGTGCCATCA
>DASWXL010000196.1:0-7038 GCA_036405495.1 Sphingobacteriaceae bacterium
TTCTTTCGCAATAGTTTTTAAAGTCCCTGCTTGTTCTGCAGTTAACTCGAAGGTCGCCTTATCAGATTCTAACTCAGCAACTACCTCGTCCATCTCCACCTGATCACCATCTTGTTTTATCCAGCGTGACAAAGTAACTTCTGAAATGGATTCGCCTACAGGCGGAACTTTGATATCTAAACTCATAATTTTTGATTAATCAACTTTAACTGCTTTACGTGTGGTCTTTTCCACCTCTTTTTTTACTTCAGTACCTGCTTTTCCATCAAAAGCTTTTCCCACGATCTTAAGCTGCTGAGAAACATGTTGTTTGGAATAGCCGGTCGCCGTGCTACTGCTTTCTTTGCGCGCAATAACATCGAGATTGAACGCCGACCCGCGGAACTTACGGCACATGAAAGGCCATGCACCCATGTTTTCCGGCTCTTCCTGTACCCAGATGTATTCTGTTGCTTTCGTATATTTCTTTCTTACCGCTTCCAGTTCATCAAGTGGAATTGGATAAAGCTGCTCAACCCGTACAATCGCAACATCCTTACGTTTATCTGCCTGTTGCTTTTCAAGAAGATCATAATACACTTTACCGGTACATAGCAGAACCCGCTTCACATCAGCTGGCTTCACTGCTTCATCGTCGATAACGGGGCGGAACGCACCTTTAGTAAACTCATCAATATGACTTACGCAAAGCGGACTGCGCAGTAAGCTCTTCGGCGTAAATACCACTAACGGCTTTCTGAAATCACGCTTCAGCTGACGCCGCAGTAAGTGGAAGAAGTTCCCAGGAGTGGTACAATCAGCCACCTGAATATTGTTATCAGCGCAGGCTTCCAGGAAACGCTCGATACGGGCAGAAGAGTGTTCCGGCCCCTGGCCTTCATATCCGTGAGGAAGCAGCATGACCAAACCGCTTGAACGCTGCCATTTTGTTTCAGCACTGGTAATGAACTGATCAACGATGATCTGAGCGCCGTTGAAGAAGTCGCCAAACTGAGCTTCCCAGATAATTAACGATTGCGGGTTTGCCAATGAATAACCGTATTCAAACCCTAAAACGCCATATTCCGAGAGATGAGAATTGAAGATATCAAATTTTGCATCGCCACTGGCTAGTTGTGCAAGGGGTATATATTCTTCCTCTGAATCCTCCAGAGTGAGCACTGCATGACGATGTGAGAAAGTTCCGCGCTCTACATCCTGTCCACTGATACGAACCCTCAACCCCTCTTCGAGCAATGTTCCATAAGCCATCAGTTCACCCATAGCCCAATCGAAGACTTTCGTTTCCTGAACCATCTTCTTCCGTTCTTCGAACAGCTTTTCTATTTTGCGGAAAAAGGTTTTGTTTGACGGCAGAACCGTTATCTTATCTGCAATGGACAGAAACGTCTCTTCTGAGACCGCCGTTTCCGCCGGTGCGAAAATATCGCTCTGTGATGCCATCTTTAATCCTTCCCAGGCGCCGCCAAATACGGTATGGGCCTGAGAAAAGCCCTTATCCTCCTTAGATTCGTTTAACCGGGCCTGTAGTAATGCTCGAAAATCCTTTTCCATCTCTTTGGCCAGGTTTGCATCAACGCTCCCCTGCTCCATGAGCTTCTTATTGTAGATCTCGCGAGGATTTGCATGCTTTTCTATCGCCTTGTAAAGCAATGGCTGGGTAAACTTAGGTTCATCCGATTCGTTGTGGCCATAACGGCGGTAGCACAAAAGATCGATAAACACATCGTTATGATAACGCTGGCGATATTCTACAGCAAGGTTGATGGCATAAACAAGAGCTTCCACGTCATCACCGTTAACGTGAAATACAGGCGACAGCGTGACCTTTGCAAGGTCGGTACAATATGTTGACGACCGCGCGTCTTTGAAATTCGTAGTAAAGCCAACCTGGTTATTGATCACGAGGTGGATCGTACCACCGGTCTTATATCCGTCGAGACCTGCCATTTGCAGAACTTCGTATACAATTCCTTGTCCGGCAACCGACGCGTCCCCATGTATCAATATAGGCGCAATGCGGTTTTCATCTCCTCCATACTTGAAATCCATCTTTGAGCGGGTCATCCCTTCAACAACCGGATCTACTGCTTCAAGATGCGACGGGTTCGGGCATAAGCTCAGGTGGATCTTTTTCCCGGAATTGGTTTGTACATCGGTAGAAAAGCCGAGGTGATATTTGACGTCACCACCAAAAGGGGTTTCTTCATCGTATCCCTTGCCTCCGAACTCGGAAAAAATGTCTTTATAGGTCTTGCCCATAATATTCGCCAGAACGTTCAGCCTTCCGCGGTGAGCCATACCGATGACGAACTCTTCAATGCCGAGCTCAGCACCTTTCTCAATCACCGAATCAAGTGCCGGAATAACCGTTTCTGCACCTTCAAGAGAAAAACGCTTCTGGCCTAGAAATTTGGTCCCAAGGAAGTTTTCAAAAACAACCGCCTGGTTAAGCTTTTGCAAAATGCGCTTCTTTGTTTCGATGGAAAACTTCGGCGTGTTCCGTTCCTTTTCCATATGATCCTGAAACCACTTGATCTTTTCAGGATCCCGGATATAGCGGTATTCTGCACCGATCGACTGGCAATAGGTCTGCTCAAGCAATGCTATAATGTCCCGCAGCTTCGCAGGTCCGATGCCCACTTCGACACCAGCGTTGAATACGGTATCAAGATCGCTATCGGTCAACCCAAATGTCTGTATAGACAGATCCGGCAGGTATTTTCTGCGCTGCCGGACCGGGTTTGTTTTAGTGAACAAGTGCCCGCGGACACGGTAGCCATTGATCAGATTGAGTACATTGATCTCTTTAAGGAAATGATCGGGCGTCTCGCCACGCACGGGGCCTTCGGAACTGCGTCCGAAATCAAACCCTTCAAAAAACTTTTGCCATCCAAAATCTACTGATTCAGGGTCTTCCTGGTATGATTGATATAGAGAATCTATATAAGAGGCGTCTGCGTTACTGAGATAAGATAATTTATCCATTTCAAAACAAAATCTAACTCGACAAAAATAATAGTTTCGGCATAGAAACTTTGAGAAATGTTTGCAAAGTTGAAATTTATACCATTTTCAAAAACAGTATAATAACGCTGCTTTTCCCGTGTGTCCTTACAAACGTTTGCAAGGGTAACAAATCAAAATCAAAAACGCTTCGGCAATTTGGAAAAATCCATGACCAGCCGGTTGACAACCCTGTCATTCTCCAGGTGTTCGTTTACGATCTCGCCGACATCATCCAGTTGAACGCCGCCGTAGAAAATCCCTTCCGGATACACCACAACGCTCGGCCCGAGTTCGCAGGTGTCGAGGCATCCCGACTTCTGGGCGCGAATATCAACGGATAATCCTTTATCCTTGATCAGTTTCTTAAATGCGGCGACCAGAGCATGGCCATGATCATGACCGCAACTGACCCGTGCTCCTTCGGAGCGGTGATTAGTACAAATAAATACGTGCTTCCTGTAATACATGATTTTTCGATTTGCCGATCATTACTCAAAATCAATGACCGCTAATAAAGTCTACTTATTAAAAACCGAACCAAATGTAGTAATATGGGTTTCAAATACTATGGTGGCAACTATTCTTATTACCGGAGCAACCGGCCTGATCGGACGGCACCTTACCGAAACGCTGCTGGAACATGGCTACCTGGTCAACCAGCTCAGCCGCCGCGAAATCACTCCGAAGCATCCGGGCATTAAAGTGTTTAAATGGGACGTATACAAGGGGAAGATTGATACTGCCTGTATAGACGGAGCGGATGCGGTGATCCACCTTGCAGGGGAGAACCTCGGTGCAAAGCCATGGACCAACCAGCGCAAAAAAGCGATCATTGAGAGCCGGACCCGATCAATCGGTCTCATTTACGACCTATTGAGAAAAAACAGCAACCACCAGGTAAAAACAGTTATCTCCGCATCAGCAGTGGGCTTCTATGGCGATCACGGAAATGACATGCTGACCGAGAGCAGTAAACCGGGGGGCGACTTCCTGGCTGAAACCTGCATGGCCTGGGAAACAGCGGTCGACAAAGGCAAAAAGCTGGGACTTCGCGTCGTTAAATTCCGGAACGGTATTGTTCTCGCCCGTGACGGCGGCGCTTTGCCAACGTTAGCGAAACCGATCAGAGCCGGCTTTGGAGCACCTTTGGGCAGTGGCAATCAGTGGGTACCCTGGATACACGTTCGGGACCTCGTAAAGATGTTTATGTTTGCGCTTGAACACAGGAATCTTGAAGGACCGTACAATGCCGCGTCTCCGAACCCTGTAACGAATAAATTCCTTACCGAAGCTCTTGCTCAAAGGACCAATAGCAAGGTATGGTTGCCGAAGGTGCCCGCATTCCTGCTTCGTGCAATTCTCGGCCGCATGAGTGAAATGGTGCTCGTCAGCGCAAAGACCTCTGCCGACAAGATTCTGATGGAAGGGTTTACTTTTACGTTTCCAACGTTAGACAAGGCTTTGGATGATCTTTATAGTGATCGCTATGGCTTCTGAAAACAAACTGCGGGTTTCGGTTTTCTGGTTCAGACGTGATCTCCGGCTGCATGACAATGCCGGTTTATATCATGCATTGAAAAGCGGACTGCCTGTGCTTCCGCTTTTTATCTTCGACAAGAATATCCTCGATCAGCTTCCGGACAACAATGATCCGAGGGTAACCTTTATTCATCACACGCTCGAAGAGCTGAACTTGCAACTGCTCCGGTTTGGCTCGTCTATCTGTGTAAAGATCGCAACACCTATTGCAGCCATCGAAGAACTGATTGACGAGTTTGACGTTGAATCCGTTTTTGCCAACAACGATTATGAACCCTATGCGCGGAAACGGGATGACCAGATAGCCCGAATGCTCGCAACGAAAGACATTCCATTCCGATCATTTAAAGACCATCTTGTTTTTGAAAAAGATGAGATCATGAAGGGGGACGGGAAGCCTTACACCGTTTTCACGCCATACAAAAAAGTGTGGCTGAACAAGCTCAATGACGGCCATCTCCGCCCATACGCTACGGGTGAACATATGAAAAACCTGTATCCCGACACGACACTTCTGGTACCGTCACTACAAAAGACAGGTTTTATCAAAAACGATACAGGTTTTCCCGGTAAAGAATATCAGCAAATCATTGACACCTATTCTGAAACCAGAGACACTCCTTCAATAGCCGGCACAACCCGTATCGGCGTACACCTCCGCTTCGGAACCATCAGCATTCGCGAAGCAGCACGGCAGGCATGGAGATCACCGGACAAAACCTGGCTTTCGGAACTCATCTGGCGGGATTTTTACGCGATGATCCTTTGGCACTTCCCGCATATAATAAATCAGTCCTTTAAGCCGGCTTACGACCACATTCACTGGCGAAACGACGAACAGGAGTTTGAAGCGTGGTGCCAGGGGCGAACAGGGTACCCGATCGTAGATGCCGGCATGCATGAACTCAATGCTACCGGATTCATGCATAACCGGCTACGGATGATAGTGGCAAGCTTTCTTACTAAACACCTGTTGATCGACTGGCGCTGGGGCGAAGCGTATTTTGCCCGGAAACTTTTAGATTATGACCAGGCCAGTAACGTAGGGGGATGGCAGTGGGCGGCTGGCTCAGGTAACGATGCTGCTCCCTATTTCAGAATATTCAACCCTGAACTTCAAACCAAAAAATTTGATCCGGAAATGAAGTACATCCGAAAATGGGCACCAAACGTCGATGACCCTTCCAGGTACCCGAAACCTATTGTGGAACATCATTTTGCCAGAGAGCGGGCATTGCAGGCCTTCAAAGAAGCGGTGCAACGTTGAATTAGCAATGTTAAGGAGATAACGCAGAACCGCATATAAAAAGATGACGAACAGCGTCTAATATAACAAAAGGCGCCAAAGGGCGCCTTTGATTATGGTTTTACATCTGTGACCGTAACGTCGAAGTCAAGCGGCGAAAACGCAGGAATGCCCTGATCGGGTGCCCCGGCAAATCCATAGCTTAACGATGACGGTAAAACGAACCGTATAGATCCGCCCTGTTTGATCAACGGCAGAGCCTCCTTCCATCCCAGGATCGTTCCGGCAGACAAATCAAGATCTATTCCGGCATCGTTCTTATCAAACACTTTTCCACTCAAAAATTTGCCTACATACTTTGCGGTCACCGTTGAATCCCCCGTGATAGGGCTTTCCGTTCCCGGCGCAGAAATCTTATAATAGATGCCGGATGTTGTTCTGGTAAACCCGGTAAGGTTATTACGTTGTAAATAATCCTGTATGACAAAGTCTTCATATGCCGGCATTTTATTTTCGTCAAGCACGCTCACGGTGATGTCCAAAGAAGCGTTACCTGGGATATCACCGCTGCCGTTGCGACCAAAGGCGAAGCGGGATGGCAGTATTAGACGAACTTTTCCGTTCTTCCTGGTTAATACTTCCTTGACGGCCAGCCTAACCGGCTCCAGATAATACCCTAAGTACCCTGCATATCGGTTCTCAACACCGAAAGTGTCAACAGAAGAATACGCGCCATCCAGCGATTTGAATGTCAGAACAAGCGGGACTTTCTGAGAGTATTCCACGGGTGCGCCTGCCCCTGGTGTTACAACCTCGTAATAAAACTCACTGGTATCGTTGAACGTGTACCTGGTCATATTCAGATTATTCTTGCTGATATAATCCTGAATCGCCTGATTATCAAGCTCAACTATTGACGGATAATCTTTGTCGCATGCCACCAGCAGTGAGGCGGCAGCTGCAACTCCAAGTATATATTTTGAAAATCTCTTAATCATGAATGTATTTAGTTCTGAACGTCCACCAATTCCACATCGAAATCAAGCACCGAATTTGCAGGAATATTTCCCTGGGAACTGTTTTGATACGCATAAGGCGAAGGTATGATCAACCGGATCCTGCCTGCCTTCTGGATCAGCGGAATACCGATCTGCCAACCCGGGATTACGCCTCCCAGCATAAACTGGATCGGTGCGGTAGACTGCGGAATAACCTGTCCGTTTAATAACCGTAATGTATATTTT
>DASWXL010000197.1:0-2648 GCA_036405495.1 Sphingobacteriaceae bacterium
TGATACGTGGTTGCCTATAAAATTGATATGTTCGTAGATCTCGTCTGAAATAATGCTGATCTCGGGGTATTTTTCAAACACCTGTACCAGCGCCGCCAGTTCTTCGTGGCTATAAACGCTTCCGGTAGGGTTATTAGGGGACGAAAACATGAACACCCTGGTTTCAGGCGTTATAGCATCCTCTAACTGCTGTGGCGTGATCTTAAAATCTGTATCGAGCGTTGTATTAATAAAAACGGATCTCCCTTCGGCAAGTTTGATCATCTCTGAATACGAAACCCAGTAGGGTGTCGGAATAATTACTTCGTCGCCCGGGTTAACCAGGCACATTACCGCATTTGCCAATGCCTGCTTTGCACCTGTTGACACCACAATCTGATCGAAATCATATTCAAGATCATTTTCACGCTTCAGTTTTGCTGCTATAGCTTTTCGCAATTCAGGGTAACCGGCAACAGGGGTATAGTAAGTGTAGTTTTCATCCATTGCTTTCTTGGCGGCGTCCTTAATATATTCTGGCGTGTGGAAATCTGGTTCACCGAAGCTTAGGTTGATCACATCGATGCCTTTTGCGGCAAGTTCGCGGCCCATTTTTGCCATTTTTATCGTTTGTGATTCTGCGAGCTGATTGATTCTGTCAGATAAGCGGGTCATTTTTTCAGATTGTTTGTTGGCAAATATATAAAGCTCGTTCAATTCATCACTGTAAAAAGAATATTGGCCGCAATAAACCGTTATTCTAAATTTGCGATCTACGAAGGTGCAACTACAGAAAAAAATTATACTGATCTCATTGGTTACGGGCATTATACTGATGCTTGCCAAGTTTATCGCATTCTATGTCACCTCGTCAAATGCTATCTTAACGGACGCCAGTGAGAGTATAGTCAATGTTCTTGCAAGTGCTTTCGCTTTTTACAGTATTTACTTGTCGGCACTACCGAGAGACCAGAATCATCCATACGGCCACGGTAAAGTGGAGTTTTTTGCGGTTTTTTTTGAAGGTGCTCTGATCGCACTTGCAGGATCACTTATCGTCATAAAGTCTGGATACAATCTTATTTATCCGCAGGAGATCCGTTCGTTGATCGACGGGACCATTATTATTGCAGTAACCGGATGTGTCAATTTTGTTCTGGGAAGGTATATGGTACGGCAGAGCAAGCAGTTGAACTCATTGACCCTGTATGCTGACGGCAAGCACCTGCTTACTGACGCGTACAGCAGCGGTGCACTTGTCGGCGGGTTGTTATTGATCTATTTTACGGGCATTTACTACCTGGACAGCCTGCTGTCCATTGGTCTCGGACTTTTTATTATCTATAACGGATACAAGCTGGTCCGGCGCTCGGTTGGCGGATTAATGGATGAATCGGATATTGATAAAATAGGACAAGTGGTTAAGATCCTGAACGAAAACCGTAAAGAAGCATGGATCGATGTTCATAATCTGAGAGCCCAGATCTATGGCCCTGAGCTGCATATCGACTGTCATCTGACATTGCCATATTACTTCGACTTAAATAAAGTGCATGAAGAGGTCACTCAGGTTAGTGCCCTGATAAACAATAAATCAGAAAACAAGACCGAGTTGTTTATACATGCCGATCCGTGTTTGCCGGAATGTTGTCATTATTGCAGGATGTCATCCTGCCCGGTTCGGAATGAGCCAAAAAGAAAAGATATAGTTTGGACTCTGGAAAATGTTACCCCCAACCGAAAGCATTTTTGATGAAGAAGTTTTTTAATGTCCGTGTTTACGGGCTGCTTTTTAATGAGGCTGAAGAGGTCCTGATCAGCGATGAACAGGAATATGGTGTCCGGTTTACCAAATTTCCGGGTGGCGGTCTGGAGTATGGCGAAGGGCTGATAGACGGACTAAAGCGTGAATTTGTTGAAGAATGCCTTGCGGAAGTAGAGGTGGTCGGGCATTTCTATACAACGGACTTTTTTGTAAAGTCGGCATTTAATGACAGTCAGATCATCAGCGTCTATTACATCGTCAGGGCGATCAAACCGCTGCTGCTTTCATTTAAGCACCATGCGTTTGATTTTGACGGGGATGGTGACGTTCTTCAAAGCTTCCGCTGGATACCGTTATCGCTGCTGTCTGAAGATGACGTGACCTTTCCTACCGATCAACGAGTGGTGCAATTGTTGAAGCAGACGTTTAATAAGTGATATACTGCTCAAAAACGCACTGCATATAGGCCTTTCCAAAACCCAGCAATACATCATCGTCCGTCAGATCTTCGTGTTGTTTGTAGACCACGTTCTTCCCGACATTATCAAATGAAATGCTTTGTTGCGGGGTGACAACCCCAAAGCCGTTATCCCAATCAAAAAATGCAAAGTCATTGGTCCCCGGATTCAGCAGGTTCTTTCCCCATTTGAATTGGTGTGAATCGATATCAAGCTGGCTCAATAACGTTGTGGCGATGTCTGTCTGGCTTCCGATCTTGTTAACGATCTTTCCGCGAAACTGCTCCTTTATGACATCTCCAAAGAATAAAAGGGGGATTTTGTAACGGTTAGGGTGATAGTTCTCGAACTGGTTGGTGGGGAGACGATGGCCATGGTCAGCTACTATTACGAACAAGGTGTTCTTATACCACGGTCGGTCCCTGGCCTTCTCCACAAAATCGTAT
>DASWXL010000198.1:0-6407 GCA_036405495.1 Sphingobacteriaceae bacterium
TGCACATGCCATGTAATCTGACACTTTATATACATCCATCAGATTCCGGAATGCGGCAAAGGTCTTGACCAGATCATCGGCTTTTTTTTCGGAGATCTTCTTATCCAAAAAAGCATCATCCCCTAACCTTAACGGAACACGTATCAGCGAATTCTTTTTAGAAGAAACTTCCCGGCCGTTAATCACAACTTCGGCGATCAACAGCCTTACGGCGTTAGAACCAACGTCAATAGCAGCGTATCTCAATTTGAACTATTTTTTATGTTTAAGGTATGTATATATATCTTCCTGCGCCCGGTAAGGGATGTTGCCGGCTTTTTTGTAACGATTACTGTTAATCGCATCTATTTCGCGCGACTTCACATTATCGCGGAGCTGAATGTTGATGATATCAAGAATCTCCCGCTTTATATTAACGTCGAGCACCGGAAACCCGACTTCAACACGGTGATCCAGATTGCGGGTCATGAGATCAGCCGACGACAAATAGACCGACTCATTGCCACCATTCAGAAATATCCATACACGAGCATGCTCCAGGAATTTATCAATGATACTAACAACCTCAATATTGGTACTGAACCCCTCCACGCCGGGAACGAGGCAACACATTCCGCGAACAATTACTTTCACTTTAACACCCTCATTACTGGCCTGATAGAGCTTTCGTACGATATCCTCATCACAGAGGCTGTTCATTTTCAGCGTAATACCCGCAGCGCTGCCTTGCCTGGCCAGGCGAATTTCATTATCAACAAGGTCATAAAACTTTTGACGGCTTTCGAGCGGCGAAACGACCAGGTGCTTATACCCCCGGTAAAAAACCTTTTGTTCGAGTCCTTGGAATAACCTGACCAGCTCGGCAGTGATTCCTTTGTGGGCAGTAAACAGGCTATGATCACAATATAACATTGCCGTTTTTTCATTGAAGTTCCCCGTGGCCAGAATCGCATAATGAACCTTTTTGCCTTTTTCTATACGGGTGATCAGGCAAATTTTAGAATGCACCTTGTAATCCAGTATCCCATAGTTGACATAAACTCCTTCCTCCTCAAGCCGGTTTGTCCAGTAAATATTGGCCTGCTCATCGAAACGGGCTTTCAGTTCGAGCAGAACTTTAACACGTTTTCCGTTTTTGGCAGCATTGATGAGCGCATGAATAACACGGGAGTTCTCTGCCAGCCGGTACAGGGTTATACTAATGTCCTGAACCTTCGGATCAATAGCGGCTTCCCGTAAAATATGGATCGTGTAGTCGAACGACTGATACGGCAGATTGACAAGGTAATCACGTTTGGTGATCTGTGAAAACATGCTTTTTCCGGTACTCAGCTCCCTTATAGACAATGGCTCGATCTTCGGATAAACAAGTTCCGGCCGTCCTACATTCGGGAAATTGATAAAATCCTTAAAGTTATGGTACCTGTTTCCGGGGATCAGGCCTTCCGAACCAAGGTCCAGCTGCGCAACCAGATAGGTTAGCATGTCATGCGGCATATCACTATCGTACAGCAGTCGCATAGGCTTTCCTTTTTTTCTCTTTTGCAGGCTTTTTGTCAAAGTATCAATGAACTTCTCACTCACATCACGGTCAAAGTCGAGTTCGGAATCGCGGGTCAGCTGTATAGAGAACGCTTCTATATGTTCATATTCGAAAATAAAGAAGATATCATCAAGACAATAGCGGATAATGTCATCTAACAGAATAATAAACTTCAGGTCATTGGTCTCGGGCAAAACCAGAAAACGGTCTAGAAGATCACTTGGAATTTCGATCAATGCATAACGAATCTTCTCCTTGTTTGCAGCCCGGCTCAGTTTTACAAAAAAGTAGATCGCACGATCCTTCAGTTCCGGAAGCTGCTTGTCGTTATCAAGCATCACCGGCACCAGGTCAGAAAGAATCTCTTCGCGGAAGTAGTTCCTCACAAAGCGGCCGCGCGTTACATTTAACTGCTTCTCGTTAAGAATGAATATTTTTTCTTCGGCAAGCTGCTTGCTGATCTCATCCTCAAAAAGGTGATTGAAACGCCTCTCCTGGCGTACAACAATGTTTTTTATGAGGTTAAGCGTCTTTTTCGGACTAAATCCCAAAACTTCCTTAGCCTTGGTATTAACGTTGGTAAGACGGGTAAGCGTTGCTACCCTTACCCGGTAAAATTCATCGAGGTTTGAAGCGAATATGGCTAAAAAGCGAATTCGCTCGATCAACGGCACGCCCGGATCTGCAGCCTCCTGCAATACGCGCTCATTGAAGTAAAGCCAGCTGATCTCGCGATTCGTAAAGGGTATGGTGCTTTTGGGCATGTGTAAAACGAGCAGTCCCAACCTCTGTACAGGTCAGGACCGCAAAGCTGAAAATTCTATTGTTAATTCAATATTAATATTACTTACTCTTTAACTACAACAGATCTGTTTCAAATGTTCTTCTCTTCAGCTATGTCCATTCATCAATCCTGCATCGTCATGGTCATTGCCAGCCTGATTTCGCCTGACTTTCTTACGTTTTGAATGACTGTTTTCAGAAGCACCCTCTGTTTCGGTTAATGTATCGGCCCCGGTTGCTGTTACAGCCACCGATGGAAGCCGTACACCGGCGGACAGCTTCCTGGGTCCCGATTTGTCACCCGTCGCTTTCGTGGCTTTCTCCACAACCTTCTGCGCCTTATTCAGTTCTTTCTTCCCGGTCGGCTTAGTATCATCCACCTTCTTTTTATCAAGCTTAAGATCTGCTGTGCTGGTTTCTGACGACACTGCGATGAGCTTCTTTGCCAGTCGTTTACCGATCTTACGGATATCTTCCGCGATTATGTCGGCATTATGGCCCAAATTTTTTATCGCGGCTGTCAACTTATCTGTAATGTTCGTTTCCAGTTCTTTTCTGAAAGTCTTTCGCGAAGACTTTTTTTCTGCTTGTTTAACCGTTTTTGCTTTTGTTGCTTTCATATTCAGGATTTTGAAGTGAAGAAAAGATGAGCTTCTTTTGTTTAAAATTAAATCTATCGATATAACTTTATAAAAACAATTAACCCAGCGATTATGCCCTCCTTTGATATTGTAAGTAAGATTGACGGTCAAACCCTTGACAATGCGATCAATAACGCAAAGAAAGAAATACTGAACCGGTACGATTTCAATGATTCGAAAAGTACGGTAGAACTTGACAAAAAGACGAACGAGATTACGATTGTAACCGAAAACGATATGCGGCTTAAGGCCATTATTGATTCGATTATTTCCCGAATGATGAAGCAGAACCTCGATCCTAAAAGTATGGACATGGGGAAAGATCATTTTGCCTCCGGTAATATGATCCGAAAAGAAATCAAGATCAAGGAAGGGGTTGACAAAGAGGCCGCCAAGAAGATCGTTAAAAAGATCAAAGACAGCGGATTAAAGGTACAGGCCTCTATCATGGACGATCAGGTGCGGGTTCAGGGAAAAAAGATCGATGATCTCCAGGCCGTGATCAGTCTTTGCCGGGGTGAAGATTTCGGCCAGCCGCTGCAATACATTAATATGCGGAATTAATGGATAACGTTGAAATTTCCACTGATGTATCTCGACTGGATATCGAATTAATACATCGTTTCCTCTCCCTCCACAGCTATTGGGCGAAAGGCATCCCGTTGGAGACCGTTCAGCGTTCGATTGAAAACTCATTATGCTTCGGGGTTTACGTCAATGAAGAGCAAGTAGGATTTGCGAGATTGATCACCGACAAAGCTACTTTTGCGTATCTGGCAGACGTTTTCATCCTGCCGGACCATCAGGGAAAGGGCCTTGCAGGAAAGCTTATGGTAAGCATACAATCTCATCGTGACCTCCATGGGCTGCGCCGGTGGGTTCTGGCAACCGCTGACGCCCACGGACTATACGAGCAATTTGGTTTTCGCCCCCTGTCGCAGCCTGACCGGTTTATGGAGATCAGGAACCCGGAAGTGTATCGCCGGTCGGACTTATAAAAATTAAAGAATAACAATATGGAAAAGGAACTCCCGGTACTTGACGCTGCTGAAATACGTGTTCTTGGATCTTTGATGGAGAAAAGCAGGACAACACCGGACTATTATCCGATGTCACTGAACGGACTAACGGCAGCGTGTAACCAGAAAACGTCACGAAATCCATTGGTCCAGTATGATGAAGAAACGGTAATATCTGCGTTAGATTCGCTGAAAAAGCGCGGCTTGATCTCAACGGTAACCGGAGGATCAAGCCGGACGACAAAATACAGGCATAATTTTACCATCGTTTATCCTTTAGTACCATCAGAGATCGTACTGATCAGCCTGCTGCTGTTGAGAGGCCCTCAAACGCCGGGTGAGTTAAATACCAATTCGGGAAGAATGTATGAATTCGAATCGCTTGAGGAGGTGCAATCAGTGTTGGAAAAGCTGTCGCAGGGAGATAATCCTTTTGTGGTTCAGCTGCCGCGTCGGGCCGGTCAAAAAGAACTGCGTTATATGCATTTGCTCGGAGGAGCCCCTGATCCCGATCAATATGAGCAAAAAACAGTTGCCGGAAGCAACTCCACTGATATTGAGGCCCGCCTGGCAAAGGTTGAGCTTGAACTGGCCGAATTGAAAGTGGCATTCGGGAAATTAATGAAGGAATGGATCGGGTAACGATCAAAGGCAGAATGAAGCGGATGAGAGTTATCTAATGTCACTGACAATAGTGATTAATATCATTCTTATAAGTCCAACCCTGGCTCATATTTACAGCAACTTAAATCCACTACAATGAACATCACAATTCAATCCATTCATTTCACTGCCAATGCTGCATTATTAGATTTCGTTGAAACAAAGGTAAAGAAGCTCGGCACCTTTTATTCGAATATTTTGCATGCGGAAATCTATTTGAAACTCGAGCCGTCTGAAACAGACGAAAACAAAGTAGCTGAAATAAAACTTAATATTCCCGGTAGCTCATTGTTTGCCAAAGAACGCTGTAAAACCTTCGAGGAATCAACCGATCTTGCTATCGAGTCGCTCGTCCGGCAACTGGAAAAACAAAAGAGGCGCGAACAGACTCAGCCCTCTGCATTATCAAATTAAATAATACCGCTTTAACCTAAAAAAGATGAAAACGCTCGTATCGATCTTCCTTGCCAGCCTTCTGTCCTTTACCGCAAGCGCGCAGGATCAGGCCTCAGCGGGAAAGCAGGAAGTAAAAGAAATCAGAAACCAGGTGGTAGAAGCTGCCTGCGGTGAGTGCATGTTCGAAATGCCAGGCAAAGGTTGTGATCTTGCGATCCGCATCAACGGAAAACGATACTTTGTTGACGGAACTGATATTGATGATCATGGAGATGCACACGGAAAAGACGGCTTCTGCAACGCCGTGCGAAAAGCATCGGTGTCCGGAACAATTGAAAACAACCGTTTTAAAGCAACTTCGTTTAAACTTCTTGCAGAGGAGAAAAAGAAACAGTCCTGAAGCAGCGTCACAAAGGCTTCCGCATGGAAGCCTTTGTGATCGTTTCTCAAACCAGCATAATGACAGCGTATGCGATCAGCCCTAAGATACTTCCGCTTCCTCCGATCAGTAAAGAATAATATACCCATTCTGAAACATATACTTCCCGTTGAATCTTCATTGCCAGCCTCCTTTTTAACACCTTTATACAACCATAACAAATAAAGGCAGATAGTGTTAGTCAGGCAGGTCCGGCAGATTCTGACGCAGGAAGTGATTTCCTAAGCTCATCCAGATCCAGCATATTAGGATCATAAACGGTATGCTCAGACGAAAGAACTCTTTTTATGGTCTTTAAAATTATTTTCAGATCTAATAGTAAAGAAAGGTTTTTGACATACGTTATATCCAGGGCAAGCTTATCATCCCAGCTTAAGGAGTTTCGGCCTGACACCTGTGCTAAGCCTGTTATGCCGGGCCTGACACTATGCCTGATGCGTTCGGCATTGGTGTAGTAAGGCAGGTAGTGCACTCTCAAAGGTCGCGGACCGATCAGGCTCATGTCGCCTTTCAGCACGTTGATGAGCTGCGGGATCTCGTCCAGAGAAGTTCTTCGCATAAACTCACCGATCTTTGTCGTCCGGCGGGCTTCAGGCAATAAGTTTCCGTGAGCATCTTTTTCATCCGTCATTGTTTTAAACTTGATAATGCTAAAGATCTCCTCATTTCTACCCGGTCTCCGTTGAAAAAAAAATGGCTTACCCTGATTAACTGAAGACAATAACACCAGAATAATAATAAATACCGGCGATAATATCACTAGCGCAAAAAATGCAACCAACAAATCTGTTAACCGCTTAAAAATCACCTTGTACATCTATTGCAATACCGTTGACCCTGATTTATGTTTTCAACTTAATGGAGATACGATATCAAAACCGATTCGGTTGCCTCACGAATATTTTGTATGGTATGATGTGAAA
>DASWXL010000199.1:0-14792 GCA_036405495.1 Sphingobacteriaceae bacterium
GTCTTTCCGGCGCCTGCTTTTTAAGGCGCCCAGTCCGCCTACCACCCAATTCCAGTCGATCAGCAAAAAGCATATCATGCGGTAGGGCATAAAATCCAGGTTCATCAGGAAGCCAATAGACGTATGGAGTATTATCGCGCCGAACAGGTACAGCGTTCGTGGCAACTTGTCAAAAAGGAGCAGGAAAGCTGAAAGTTCAAATATAACCGTCAGCATGGCGAGGAACATGATCAGGCGGGGATGTGCTGCAATAAACTCACCCGCGTTGCGTGCCGGGATGCTGCTCACACGGTTACCGTACGAATACCCGTACAGACCAAATCCGTCCTTCCATTTCTCTTCAGCCGAAACTTCGCTGCTGCTCAGATATATGGGCGGCTTTATACCGTTCTTCGTGCTGGCACTACCATCAAGATAATGCGTCAGCGTTTTCCCGTCAACCCATTCAAATCCGCCATAGCGCAGCTTCGATACACCCGCGGTAAAATATACGCAGGCAAGGATGATCAGCAACAGACGCATACCCCATACTTGCTCCGGCGGGCTTTTAAAAATTTCGCTCAATGAAAGCTTTACCCCTCTCCTCATCTTAAGGATTCGGGATAAGGCCCTGTCTGCCGATAAATTGGTAGATCCCGGAATAAAAGCAAGGATCACCACCACCTGAGAAACCAGGCTCCAAAGGTGGTCAAACACCCCCATCGAAGCACTTATACCGGTTAATGCAATGGTATAAAGGCCGAATATGAACAGCGCCGGGCGCGTAGCCAGGCCGATCAGCGCACAGATTCCGGCCACACTGAAAATGATCGGGGCCCCCGGAAACAGGAGTATGTCGCCCAGTAAGGTGGTCAGTGCGCTGCGCTCATGAAGCGTCGTGAGCAGGCTGTCACGGAATGGCGTCAGATTTTTACCGGCAAACTGCAGCATAAAATATAATACCAGAATGATCCGAAGAATTCCGACGCTTACCAGATTGGCCCGCGAAAAAAAGTAGGCATCAAAAGAAACCCTGACCTTATTTATTACTGACTGCTCCATGTATGTGTGAAATGTTTAGTTGACAGATCGAATACACCCACCGTGTGCGATGCTAATTCCGCATATTTATGATCATACTGCTTCACCTCGAGCCTGATGCGTTTGTATCCACCCCCATCCAGATCCTTAAAATAGGTGCTGAAGAACTTGTTCAGACGTGTCTCAAGCTGGTTCCTGTCGTCATTATTGTTGCTCCATAGCGGCGAATTTCTTTCCACCGAACCATAGATCCTGTCGAAGAAAAAGCGCTTAATGGCCAATTCGTTACGGTGTTCCGGATGTTTCGGCACAACGGCTGTTTCCAGCGAATCGCCCTCTGCTATAAACGCAAAATCGTAGAAATTAGACCTGTCGCCTATGTAATGCGCGAACATGGGCGCCGGCGTGAAAGGATAAGACTCCCGTCCAATAATAACGGCCGCCAGATTAGGAAGAATAAAGAGCAGCATGACCATTGCCGCAAAAAATTTTCCGGTTTTTTTCATAACTTACTGCAAACAATTACCTTCATATCAGTTAATATGTTTTAACCGTCCATATAAAAGTTATTCACATATTGTTCATTACTAAACTTAAATTTTAAAAGCAATAAATTCATCCGGTTGTTAATACGCAATCTGTATAGCGGCTATCATATACCGGGAATCAGCGAAAACAACCGCTAAAAAGAAGAAAACTTGGAGAAACGTGATTTTGATGCCATAGTAATCGGCTCCGGACCTAACGGTCTGGCAGCAGCGATCACCATGCAGAAGCAGGGGCTGAGTGTTTTACTTATTGAAGGCAAAGAGACTATCGGCGGCGGACTCCGGTCGGCTGAGCTAACACTCCCCGGCTTTAAGCACGACATCTGCTCGGCGATCCATCCGATGGCAATTGGTTCGCCTTTCTTCAAGACGCTGCCCCTCACCGATCACGGGCTGGAGTACATTTTCCCGGAAGTTGCTGCCGCACACCCATTCGACGATGGAACCGCCGCAACACTTACTGCATCCTTATCAGAGACTGCGCGGTCGCTCGGCCATGATAAAGCTGCATACCTCAGGCTGATGGGGCCTGTGGTCAGACACTGGCCAAAACTGGTCAAAGATCTGCTCGGCCCGTTCCATATTCCGTCAGACCCTCTGCCTATGGCCGGCTTCGGACTTAAAGCGCTGCAACCGGCAAGTTTCCTGGCCCGGGTATTCCGATCTGCAAAGGCACGAGGACTATGGGCGGGAATGGCAGCACATTCCATTCAGCCGTTGACCAATATGAGTACGTCGGCCATCGCGATGGTGTTAATGGCGGCCGGCCACACCGAAGGCTGGCCGATACCCAAAGGGGGCTCTATCGCCATTGCCAATGCGCTGCAAAGTTACTTTACTTCACTGGGCGGCAGAATTGAAACGAACCGGATGATCACCTCACTGGATCAGCTTCCTTCGTGCCACGCGGTCCTGTTCGACATAACGCCACGCCAGCTGCTGAAGATCGCCGGCCACCGGTTTTCCACTATTTATAAGTGGCAGCTGGAGCGTTACCGCTACGGCATGGGGGTATTTAAGATCGATTGGGCGCTTGATGCCCCAGTACCGTTCACCAACGACGCCTGCCGGGAAGCAGGCACCCTGCATCTTGGAAATACGCTCGAAGAGATCGTCGTGTCCGAACAACAATCGGCCCGCGGGCAACATGCCGAAAAGCCGTTCACGCTGCTGGCCCAGCCCAGCATTTTTGATCTGTCCAGAGCACCTGAAGGCAAACACACCCTTTGGGCTTATTGTCATGTACCCAACGGATCGGCAAAGGACATGACAGCAGCCATCGAACAACAGGTTGAGCGCTTTGCGCCGGGTTTTAGAGACCGCATCCTCGCGAGGCACACCATGGATGCGCGCCAGATGGAAAGTTATAATCCGAATTATATCGGCGGCGATATCAACGGCGGCGTTCAGGACCTGGGGCAGCTTTTTACACGACCGGCACTTCGGTTATCTCCATATAAAACATCGAAAAAAGGGCTTTATATCTGCTCGTCGTCCACGCCCCCCGGCGGAGGCGTCCATGGCATGTGCGGATACCACGCCGCCAGAACAGCGCTGAAGGACGTGTTTGATATCCGGCTGAAAGCCTGATCCGAAGGCACTGCTTCACTCCGCCTCCCCCGCATCAGCATTCCTGTAATCCGCAGTGCTCGTTCTCGTATTCAAGCTGTACGGTTGCGTGGTGGACATTATTGTGCTGAAGTACATGCACGGCATCATGGCGCAGTTTCTTCTGATCTTCAGCCGTTGTCACTTCATCGATGACCAGATGTACCGACGCCACATTGTAGCTGCCGTCAAGCGACCAGGCGTGCAGGTCGTGAACAGCTTTTATTCCTCCCAAGACGGAAAGCTGACCGATGATGCGCTCCTGATCAACGCCGGCCGGAACCGACTGCATGAACAGTTTAAGCGTAGCGATCAGATTTCGGATCGCGTTATATAGTATCAGTGCCGCAATAGCCAGCGAGAGCAGCGGATCGATCCAATACCATTCCGTATAATACATGATCACACTTCCGGCCAGGACGGCGATCCAGCCAAGTGCATCTTCGAGCAGGTGCAGCATCACCGCCTTCTGGTTCAGCGAGTTGCCCGATCTGCCAAGCTTCAGCACGGCAAGGCCGTTGAAGAAAACGCCCAGCACCGCGAGCCAGATCATACCGTTGGCATGAACAGGCTGAGGATCGGCCAGACGCGGGATCGCACTGGAGATGATGAAAACCGAACCGATCACCAGGATCAGCGAGCTGATAAAGGCAGCAAGCGGCGAAAATCGCTTATAGCCATATGAGAAAGATGTGCTCCGGCCTTTCTGCGAGTACTTTTCCATCCACAGCGAGGCCCCGATAGCAATGCTGTCGCCCAGATCATGCACGGCATCCGATAAGATCGCTACCGAGTTGGTAAAAAAACCACCGATGATTTCGATGATAGTAAAGGACAGGTTAAGGGCGAACGCAACCTTCAGATTACCGGTTACAGGATGAATGTGGACGTGGCCGGCATCATGAGAATGATCCTGACCGCCGCAATTATGTTGTTCGTGTGAATGCATACCATTTAATATTATTGATCAAAGGTATAGCGTTACCCTAAACAAGAGTTATATAATTCCGCAAGAGTTTTATATTTTTCCAGGCATGGCTTTCTCAAATGACGTGTATGGCCCGAAAGGCTGCAGTATACGGATGTTCGGTAGCATTCTGTTCCTTCATGATATGCAATAGCTAATTGCTCACCGTTCAATAAAACTTCAAAACATATCATGTTACCCGAATTTTCCCCAATATAGATAACCACCTGATAACTGGAATATGTTGAAATTCATTTCACAAAAAGGCCGCCCTTTTGAGGCGGCCTTTGATCCAACAAACAATAACCTTCCGGGTTATTTCGCGGCAAGCTCAGATGGTCTTTCCGTTTTAACGAAAAATTTTTTGATCTCACTGATCTTCCACTCGTTTTCGCGATCCCGTGTAAGCGTAATAAATTCCCTAACAATGTGGCCGTCATAATGAAAATCGACTTTTGCGACGATCATGGCCTCACTCTCGGCAATAGTGTAATACGATGAAGTACACTGCTGTTTCACCAACCCGTTCGCTTTCATCTGGCGGATAATATCGGCAGCACTTATTCTCAGCACCTTGTTTTCACGCGGCAGCAACTCATAAGCATCCGAAAGGATCAACTTTTCCATCGCCTTATGGTCGGTATTAAGATAACTTTCTATAAAACCAAGGATCACCTTTTCGGCACCGGCATTCGTTCTGCCCTGGGCAGAAACAACTGTTACAAGCATTGCAACAGTTAGCATCGCTTTTAATTTTAACCTAAACATCCGCCAAAGTTCAGCAGGCAGAGCCGTCCGAAATAGAAGAATATCACCATTAAATCATTGTAACAGAAATGATATCCGCCATTCCGGCGTACGTCTGCCGGACATCCGAGGAAGTGTGACGCGGTAAAGTTAGAACATTGGCGAAACACTATGACAATGGCTCGGGGGGCGGACTCGATGCCGGCCGCGACTTGTCTTCAGGAAGCGGAATGAATTCCCGATCATCGAGCGGCGGAAGCCGGATCCGCCCCTCTTTCCAGTCGGCTTTAGCCTGCTCAATGCGCTCTTTTCTCGAAGAAACGAAGTTCCACCAGATGAAACGTTCGCCCAGGGGCTCGCCTCCCAGAAACATCAGGGTCGATGCCTCGCCCGCTATGATCACCGGATCTGTTCCCTTAGTGAACACCAGCATCTGTCCCGGTCCATACTTTCGGCCTCCTGTTTCGACGCTTCCTTTTGCTACATATATCGCGCGTTCCGAATGTTCGCGCGGAAGTCCGAACCTCGTGCCCTTATCAAGCACTACATGCAGATAAAAAAGTGGCGAATGAGTGCGCACATCATTCTTCAAGCCAAAGGTATCACCTGCAATAAGCCGCATCCAGACGCCCGTATCGGTGAATACCGGCAGTTGTTCCGGTTTATAATTATCAAAAGCCGGTGCCGACTCCTCATCTTTCTCAGGCAGTGCAACCCATGTTTGCACCATTTCAAGCGCACCGCCCGCCAGAGCCGCCGGATCTTCGAAACGCTCTGAATGGGCAATTCCGCTTCCCGCTGTCATCCAGTTCACCTCTCCCGGACGGATCACCTGTTCCACTCCCAGGCTGTCCCGGTGAGTGACCTGCCCGCCGAACAGGTAACTTACGGTCGACAGTCCGATATGCGGATGCGGAAGGACATCAAATGATGACGCCCGCTCGGGGACCACGTCCAGCGGACCGGCATGATCCATAAAAATAAAAGGCCCTACCATTCTCCGTTGCCGGAAAGGCAGGATCCTTTTCACTTCAAGTCCCGGGGTAAGCGCCGCCTGCCGCGCATCAATAACAATATCCAGCATAAAGGTTATACAGGCACCCGGCGTGAGTTGTTCTTAACATCTTTCAATATCGGTCAGTATTGTTGGCCAGCCTTTCTGGCTCTACTCCGGGCGCCACCTTCGGGCATCAAGGTAGCCGCCGATGTCAAACGCTTTCCCTTGCAAACACCAGGTAATCAACCATCCGCCAGTTGATATTGTCCTTGCTTACTTCATACGTCATTTTGAAGCTGTTCTCAGAAAGCTTTTGGTAAATGAAATGTTCGTAATATTTTCCGCGCTGCTTGTCTTCCGCGCTGCGCGTGAGGATAATACTGTTGCCATTAACGACAGTTTCAAAACGGCGATGACCATTAAAGCTGTCAAAAATATACGTGACGGGCAGTTTTGTCGGTGCATCTGTCCCCCAGTACGATTCCGCTTTATAGGTCGCCGGGGCTACATCTGTATGCGTTTGCACTAACCATGTACTGTCCAGCGATAAGCGGAAAGACATTTTGGCTTCGATCTTCTTTCCGCTGGCAAATTCTCCCTTACCGCTCCAGTTTCCCGAATAGAAGCTGATCTGATCCTGAGGTAATGTAAGCTTTTTGCTTTGAGCGTTCGTCAGCAGGCATAATCCCATAAAAGGGATGATCAATAATAGTTTTTTCTTCATGTATCAGTAGATAATAAAGCGGTGAAGAAGTTACAGACTTCCTGAAACTCGTCGGCGGATATCCGTCACTCATCATCTCTTTTTTCATGAACATGCGCGTCAACCGTCTATTTGTCAGTAAAAAAGAAAACATGAAAAGATTTATCGCAATCGCCTGTCTGTTATTGCCGTTAGCGTTACAGGCGCAAAAACCCGCGACGCGCGCAAAGATCTACGGTCAGATCCATACCGAACAGGGCCCTGCAGAATACGTTACTGTGCGTCTTCTTGCGGCGGCCGACTCGTCGTTCGTAAAAGGCATGACCACCGATGGTGCCGGCAAATTTGAAATTGCCGCATTTCCTTACGGAGACTACCTTCTTTCGGTTAACTCAATTGGGTACAAGACTCACGTCTCAAAAGTCCTGAAAATCACTGATGCTTCACCCGAACTCCAGGTAAACAACCTTGTGCTGAAGGCTGACGCAAAGATGCTGAGCGAAGTTGCCGTGGTTGGCACAGTACCATTTATCGAAGCCAGGGCAGACAAGATGGTGGTTAATGTTGAGAACAGCGTAGTTTCCGCCGGCGCTTCTGCCCTTGAGATCCTTCAGAAAGCACCGGGAGTGATCGTCGACAAAGACGACAACATCAGCCTGAAGGGCAGATCCGGCGTTGTTGTGATGATCGATGGTAAACCATCATACCTTTCTGCAGCCGACCTGGGGGCGATGCTTCGCAACATGAATGCATCCGCGATCTCACAAATGGAGATCATCAGCAGCCCTTCGGCTAAATATGACGCAGCCGGAAACTCGGGCATTATCAATATCAAAACTAAGAAAAACAAGAATGAAGGCCTGAACGGAAGTATCACTGCAGGCGGTGGCTACGCTAAGAACGCGCTCTATAACGGCGGCGGTAACATTAACTACCGGTCAGGAAAATTCAACTGGTATGGTAACTACAACTATGGCCGCAATGAGCGGTTCCTGGGTATTGGAGTTGACCGGACAGTAGCCTTCAATCAGCACACCACTCTTTTTAATCAGTACGGAGAAACAAACAGCCGTCATGATAACAACTCGGCGAAGGTGGGACTCGATTATTTTATTAATGACAACCATACGCTGGGATTTATGGCCGGCGGCTTCATTAATACAGGAGACGGCACCGGCCTTACCACTACGCTGATGATGAGCAACAAAAACAGGCCCGACTCATCACTGATCGTCAATACCTCTGAAGACAAGGACTACCGGAACCATTCATATAACGTTAACTACCGCGGTACCATCCGTAAAGGCCATGAGTTAAATATCGATCTTGATTACTCGCAGTTTAGAAAAACCCAAAACGAATATTTTAACAACCGGTATTTTACGGCCCAGGGATCAGACCTTAAACCTTTGAGGCTTAACCGTAGCAATGCGCCATCCACCATTGATATCATGGCCGCAAAAGCCGATTACACATGGACCCCGGCAAAAGGCTTTAAGCTGGAGGCTGGGATGAAGGCAAGTCTGGTGAATACTGACAATGACTACCGCTTTGAAGTTCAGCAAAATGGCAGCTGGCTGTCCGACGCCGGCAAAACCAATTACTTTGTCTACGACGAGAACATCAACGCAGCCTATCTTAATCTTTCGCGTACGTACCGCAAGTTCACT
Source organism: Sphingobacteriaceae bacterium (assembly GCA_036405495.1). Lineage (GTDB taxonomy): Bacteria > Bacteroidota > Bacteroidia > Sphingobacteriales > Sphingobacteriaceae > DASWTL01. Next base: position 8,261 of record DASWXL010000199.1, read on the forward strand.
GTACAGGCCGGATTAAGAGCCGAATACACGCATTCAAAAGGTAATTCCGTTACTAACAACCTGATCGTTGACACTACCTATACGCGTCTGTTCCCATCGGTTTTTGTATCGCATCAGCTCACAGAAGATCAAACCATTGGATTTACATTCAGCCAACGGATAGACAGACCGGGCTATGAGGACCTGAATCCGTTCCTCTTTCTCCTTGATGAGTATACCTACAAAGAGGGCAACCCCTACCTGCGGCCTCAGTACACTGATTCATATGAGCTGAATTACAGCTACAGGTCGGCCTTTGCCTTTTCGACAGGTTTCAGCCGGACAAAAGACGTCATGGTAACGTTAACCGAACAAGATGATGCTACAAAGACCACGCGCGCCATGCGCCGGAACATGAAAACCGAAACCACCTGGTACGCGAGCTTAAACGGTTCCATGCCATTCAGCAGCTGGTGGTCGTCAACCGGTAACTTAAACGCCTTCTACCTTGCCTATGAGGATACCGGACTTGATGCAGGCAAAGCAGCCGTTCAGCTCAGCAGCACACAAAACTTTACGCTACCCCACGGCTTCCGTCTGGAGATAAGCGGTCGTTACCAGTCGCCGCTCACCTACGGCATTTTCGACCTGGCGCAGCAGTACCAGATCGACGGCGGCCTTCAGAAGTCGCTATTCAACAGGAAAGGAAGTCTTAAACTGAGTGTTACCGACATATTCGACATGCAGAAGACGTCGCTGTCTACCACTTTCAGAAATATGGATCTCCATATCAATGAGCGCTATAACACCCGGCAAACCCGGCTGACGTTCACCTACCGGTTCGGTTCGGCAGAAAATAAAGCAGCTGCAAGAAGATCTGGTGTCGAAGAAGAAACCAGGAGGATCAAAACCGGAAACTAATACAGCTCTTCCTTATAAGCAAAAGCGCCCTCCCTTCCGGTGGGCGCTTTTGCTTCTTACATTCCCTGGCAACAGACTCCGTTCATTACTTTGCGCGCTGCACGCTCATACCAAAAAGAAACCGCAACAAATTAAACCTGCGAATGAGCAGGTACAGTGCGACTACCACCGTAACGGATGCTGTTGCAATGATCATATACTTTGTCGCGATGGATGACGGCATTTGCACTACATAAAACCCAACCGGGACAATAACCGCCTGGTGCAAAATATAAAACGGCAAAACCGCCTCATTAAGATACCTTAGCCCCTGACCCGGTGTGTTCAGATACCGCGCCGCAAACCCCAGGATAGCAAAGATCCAGCTGAAGCACGCGCCCGAGCGCAGAAGCATTTTGGCGAAATACCAAGGATGCTCAAACGGAAGGCCATTTACATGAGCGTCGGGCATAAGCATAAGCATCAGGAGAACGATCGCGGCGGCAAGAGTCCCCCAACGCAAACGTTGCAGGATAAGCGGGAACGACACCGACGAAAACATCAGGTATCCCATCAGGAAGATCATAAAGTGTTCAATAATGCTCCAGCCTCCCCAGATGCGACTTCCCGCTATCGCATCCGGATCAACGAAAGTTCCAGGAAGCGCCAGGAGCACAACCGCTCCTGAAAGAACCAGTGGCTTCGCCGGTATTGACAGGCCCTTCAGGCCTCTGATTGTGTAAATTAATGGCAGCGCAATAAAGGAGAATATCAACAATAGCAGCAGATACCACAGATGGAGTCCCATCCAGGCAAAGTTGCCGCCGAAAGCATACCAACCCTCGAAGTAATATGGAATGAAGCTCATGAAGGAACCACTGAACTGGTTATGCGAAAGCCGTTCAAGGTAAACCTGCGGCGGCGACAGGATCAGGATCCCGAGCACCAGCGGCACCAGTATCCGTTTAAGACGGTCGGAAGCAAACCGCCGTACTGATCGATGCTGAAGAGCAAAATAAGTACTTGCCCCTGAAACAAAGAAAAAAAGCGGCATGATCCACCTTGAAGTAAGGAAGACCATCACCGAGGCGGCTTCAGAAATACCGGCATTTTTCACATGCCAGTCTTCGTTATCAAAGAACCGGCCGCAATGGAAAAGGAATACCACGCCCATAGCAATTACCCTGACCCAGTCAAGATAATGTGACCTTTTAGCTGTCATTTCCCCAGCCATTCCTTGAAGGTCGTTACGCGGTCAAGGCTTACAAATACCTCTTCTTTTATAGAGGGCTGCAGATCGATCTTCAACCTGCTCTTCGGGAAAACATGAATGTTGGCAATGCCACCGAGGCTTACCATCACCTGACGGTTGATACGAAAGAATTTCTTAGGATCCAGCATCAGATTAAGCTTATCAAGGCTGTAATCGATCGGAAGGAACTCCGTATCCGCCGTAACCAGGAATGTGATCTTATCTTTGCAATAAAAAAACTTTACGTCAGCAGTTTCCACGGTCCGCAGCTTAAGACCGTTGGAGATCAGAAACCTGTCTTTATAGGGACCATTTTCCGTGTCAAGGCTTCTCAGCAAATTCCCGTAGCCATTTTCCTGGTAATGAGTTTTCACCTGTTTATACTTCTCCATAGCGGCGACAAACTCTTCATAGCCGACAGGCTTCATCAGATAATCGATGCTGTTGACCTTGAACGCCTTCACCATATAGTCGTCGTACGCCGTGGTGAATATCACCGGGATATTAATGTTCAGTTGCTCGAAGATCTGGAAGCAGTCTTCATCCTCCAGGTGAATATCCATAAAAATGAGGTCGGGCGCAGGGTTTTGCTTCAGCCATGCCAGGGTCCCTTCCACAGAAGGAATGATCGCAGTCACTTCAAGGGCGGGATCGTATTTATGAATTATCGCCTGCAGACGTTCGGCGGTCAGCGCTTCGTCTTCTACTATAAGTATCTTCATAATTCGTGTAGTGTTGATTTATTATCGAGTATGGGTAAGGATACCGAAAAACTTTCTACGCCGGCATTAACGAGTACCCGTTCAGATGTGATCATGGAATACCGCTTACGGATATTTTCCAGACCCAAGCCTGTTGACTCCTCGCCGGCATCCCTCCGGTGCACGTTATTGGTTATCACCAGCGTCATTCCCTCCTGCCGGATGGTTATTTTTAATGGCCGCGCAGCTGACATTCGATTGTGCTTTACGGCATTTTCAAGAAGCAGCTGCAGAATAAGAGGTGGAACCGAATATTCACCGCCCTGCGGCACATCGATCTCCAGCTGAAGCTTGCTTTCGAACCGGATGCGCAGGAGAAAAAAGTACGACTCAGCAAACCGAAGCTCCTCCTCCAGGGATACCAGTCCGGCTTCCTTTTGAGCCAATATGTAAGTATATGCCTGTGACAGCCTGACCACGAATTGCTCAGCCAGGTTTGCATCTTTATGGACCAGAGAAGAAAGCACACTCAGGCTGTTAAACAGAAAATGCGGATTCACCTGATTCTTCAGCGCATGTAGCCGGTATTGGTTCAGGTCCTTTTGCAGCACCCCAGTTTCATTGACCTTTTCCGCTGCCTGTTGCTTAAGGAACAGACCTTTCTGGAATAAATACACGAATGCCGTACCCAGTGCATTCATCCCGATAAACGTTTTGTAGATGGAGGGTGACGGCGAATCTTCCAGTATAATATAAAGCCGGTCAAGAACAAAAAACGCTACAACGGCTACAACAGCCGCCTCGCAGATAATTCTGACCGCCGCATGTCTGATCCGGGCAGAAAGTTTATCGAAAAGCAGTATGACCGCCGCTATTAACAGCGACAGAGATGAAAACACAATTATGATCGAAAGGCCTTCCCGGAGCGTTTTCATCAGGGTCGCCTGCGTCATCATCAGATAAAGAAGAGGAAGAATAACAGCCAGCGAAAGAACGATAACCAACGTAATTCCAATCATGTCGAGGTATGCAGATCTGTACTTTCTTCTAGTCATAACGGCAGCAGCGGAATAGTGATACGTTGTTTACCGCCCGCTGCCGCAGTAGCAGGCCGGGTGCCTGAAAGCTGTTCATATCTTTCCTGTAGCAACATCAGCTGTTCGTTCGCTTTTTTATTGACCCTTGGTGAATGCGAATGCTCAATAACGAGCATCTGCAGGTTTACAGAAATACGTACTTCCAGCGGCTTTTCGTCCGACATTCTGTTCGTTGATATGAGATGTTCCATGATCAGTATCAGTGTGTATGGTACTACCGCAACTCCCGCAACGGCATGGTGCGGGAAATCAATCCGTACCTTATGCGGAAACCGCTGCTTGAGAATAAAGTCCAGATTTTTCAGAAACTCAAGCTCTATGGCCAAAGGAATCAGTTCCTTGTCACGCTGATCGAGAAGGTAACGGTAAGCCTTCGAAAGCTTTTCGATGAAGTCTTCCGCCTTATGAGGGCTCGAGTGGATCAGGCTGATGAGGATACTCAGACTGTTGAACAGGAAATGCGGATTCAGCTGATTCTTGAGTGCTTCGAAATTGGTATGGGAAATATGGCTTTGCCACTTGATATGTTCCAGCTCCTTTTGCTTAAGGAACGAAAAGAAATGAAAGCCCCGCATGCAGGCGTAAGTAATGAGGAGAAAGTCCAGGAATATCATCCGCGAGCGGTTGACATCCTCGATAAAACGGGCAGTCCTGGGCACATCTGGCATAGAAACCCTGAGAAAAACCAAAACCAGAAGATAGGTAAAGCAGAAGCCGATGACCATCACGGTAAACACTTCCGCCAGATACCGTAAAGCAGAATTCGGCTTTTTGCGGAACAGCTTGCCGCAGTAACTGATAACGAAGTCGCACAGGTACAGGAACGCGATGCACTGGATCGTACTGAAAAAGATATCCCAAAACCTAACATGAAGAAGGTTATCAAAAGTCAGGTCGCCTTTTATGGAGATAACCACCGCAATGAGCAGCAGGTTCATTCCAATTCCTGTCAGGAAGAAGAGGCGGTGCTTATTGACCCCGTACGGGTTCTTCAAATTAACATAAAGGTGTGATACGCTGTTGGTCATTACTGAGCTGAAGGTAAGCCAGCGCGATAATAACTAAAGATAAGCGGACTAATGCTCAGAATGATCAATAAAAATTACCGAATGACCGAAATCCGGCGAAGAACCGGTAAAGAATTTTCACCGACAATTTCCCGCTCTTTACCGAACTCCGCCCTTCATCTGCCAATCTACCATTGAGGCGCCTCTGATCTTGAGATACTTTTGGATCATAAACTTAAAGAAAACGGAATTAAAATATAAAGTCATGAAAGCTCTAACCACCATCGCCCTCACCGCAACACTGATCCTGATCCTGGCGATCAATACCTTTGCGAACGACAGCACCGGCAAACCAGCCGTTAAGGAAACAGCTACCATCGCACTGCCTGAATTTGTTTGGGGAACTCCCGAAGACATCTGCACCGGAGCTGTAGAAGGCCTGAAATATGCGGATGTCCAGGCTCCTCAATTTGTATGGGGAAGCCCCGAAGACATCAACGCAAAAGACCTTCAGATGCTGAAAGCATCAGCCACAGTGACCTTACCTGAATTTGTGTGGGGCACTCCGGAAGATGCGCAGAACGCAACGGTCGAAGCGTTAAAGCATGCTGACCAGGCCATCAGCTTCCCCGAATTTGTGTGGGGGGATCCGCAGGATGTAAACGTTAAATTTTGAACTCTTTGTAAGTTAAGTTTAGTTGATTATATGTTAAAGCCCCGCAACAACGGGGCTTTTCTTATTTTATCTTAACTAACTTTACGCCGATGAGATCTTCAATATCCCACAAAACCTTACTATTTTTCGTTTTGCTGGTTTTGAACAGCACTTCGAATGCTCAGACCAACGAGACCACAAACCAAATTAACCCGGCCGCGGATACGCAGACCGGCCAGCTGCAGACAAGCAACGCTGCTATCACGCAAAACCTCGTATCGAAGATGCGAAAAGCTTTTGGCGGAACCCGTGACCTGGAACGGGTAAACCATATCACCTATACGCTGACCCGGACCAGCTATCAGAACGGTGATACCGTGAAAACCAGGCACCTCTGGTATATGAACATGAAAAAGCCTGAAGTTCTCCGCTTTGACATATCGGGAAAGGACACGATAGCCTCAACCCAGGCAACCGACGCACTCCTCCGATCGCGCTCCTTCAATTTTCTTTACATGCTGGCGTCACCGGATATTACGTACAAATTCGAAAAAAAACACATATATCAGGGGCAACAGGTCAGTATCGTCAGCGCGAATGATAACTCGTCAGGTGCAGCACTTGATCTTTTCGTGACTGACGATGGCCGGATCGTTACCTCATCAACTGCAGATCGTGTAACCGGCAGGTATGAAACCTTTGCTGATGAAGAGCAGTATATGCCCGTGGGCGATATCGTTTTCCCAATGGTGTACCGGGTCATCCGGGACGGAAAGGTCTCTGCCGAAGGCTTGTTCACAGAGCTTACAATCAACCGGCTTTCTGCATTCTGGAAAAAGGCATTGGCCTCCCGGAGCGCAGGATAGCGCGTGTCAGTAAATAATTAAAATCAGCAACCATGAGCGAACACAGCCAGATCAGCGACTATTTGAACAGGTTAT
>DASWXL010000200.1:0-6407 GCA_036405495.1 Sphingobacteriaceae bacterium
CGAACGCTATGATGCCGGCCTTGCAGCGCTGAAAAAGGCGAAAGCCGGCGACCGTGAGGAAGCGAAGATCGCATACGACCATTTAGCACGGGCCAACGATTGGGTAAGCAATTACAAGGAAGTAGCGGAGAGGCTTAAAGATGCCGAATACTATGCAACCATCAGGGTTGTGGTAGAGCCTATCCCGATGCACAGCCAGGCACTTAAGATCAGCAACGAGTTTTTTGATAATAAGATCAACGAATATCTGTTGAAAGCTCCTGTAAACCGGTTTGTGAAGTTTTATACTGCTAAAGAAGCTAAACGCCTGGGTATAGGCAAACCCGACCAGATCATACAACTTAATTTCGACGACTTTGTAGTAGGGCAGACGTATCTGCACGAAAAGGAGTCGGACCTGATCAGAGACAGCATCGTTCTGGCGACTTATGAAGTTGAAGTGCCGGCTTCAGGCGCCACTTCAAATGAGAAGGTGACCATCTGCCATAAGACTGCAACGGGTACTCAAACGATCACCGTTTCTGAAAGCACATTGAAAGCCCACCTCGACCATGGTGATAAAGTCGGGTCATGTGACGGTACTTCAAGACCTTCAGCCGGACGCAAGGAAACCCGTCGGGTTTATGGCAAAGCGAAGGCCACCATGCACACGTTTACAAAAACCCTTGAATCAAAAGGATTGCTGGACTTTCGGATCCTTGACGGACATACCCGTCGGGTCCTGAGCCAGGAGAAGCTGCCGGGTGTTTTTCTCTGGCAGTCGCAGTGGGGTTATTTCAATGGTGACGAACGCGCGCTTGAAAAAGAACACTTCCGTATTATTAAGAATAAGGAAGTTCCGCCGCCAGCTCCCCAGGATCTTTTTATCGCATTTACACAGCCGATCTATGATCAGCTAACGTTCAGGATCCGGCAGTTCTATAAGAATTACTAAAAGACAGCCGGCAGATCATTCTCCCGGCTGTCTTTTAATGTCAAAATTTTGGATCTAAGGCATAACAACCGGTGCATCAAATGCTTTGGCACATTGGCTGACAGCCGTGTGCTCCATTATTGTCCATTCGGGGCTTGAAGGATCCATTCCTGATAAGGCGCAGTTGTAGCAAACTGAAAATGATTTTTGGTTGGAACAACTTTCTTCTTCTACTCCTCCTAGAATACTTAAAAGCTCAACCCTTGAAAGTTTCATAAAATTAGTTTGTGAATTTTTCATGTGAAGTTATTTAGAGTTAATTAGTTTTTGAAATTCCTTGCCCTCAACAGAGGTTTTTAGATACGGATCGAGTTTACTGAACCACAGTACGTAGTCGAACGGCGGTTCATTAAAAAACAGCTGTGTTTTTGTGTCCAGCATTTGTCTGGCTTTCAAATGCAGTAAAGAAATCGGTGATCCCGGATGATCATTAATGAAGCCGAGTTCAGTTCCGTTAGCTAGTGCAGCGAAGTATAGGTCAAATTCTCTGTTTAATTTACCGGCGTTCACTTTCGATACCCGTATCGCCTGCAAACTTTCTGTTTCAATCTGAAGGTCCTCCAGCACAATTGAACGGTAATCCCTGTATCCACTTTTATACATTTGTTTTACCCGGTCCAGGGTTAAACTGCTGTCGGCGGAATAAAAAACATCTGCATAGGCACATAGCCGGCCTTTGAGATCATATACAGCGTTTAAACTAAACTGACCCTCAGTTAGAGGAGCCCTTACCAGCGTATCGCCGTCATTCCCGCTCTTTTTTATGAACAGGTAGGCATACTTATTTCCATCAGCCTGGTCTAGTTTACCTGTGATGCGGTTGTTCATGATCTGAGCGCTGCCAGGTTGACTCACAAAAAGCAGTAAGATTGAAGAAATTTTTAAAAACTGTTTCATGCCTGATGTAATTGAACAGCAAGGTATCCGAATTTTTAAGGTTTTTGTATTGTTTTTCAGTTTATTACACGGCCGGCTCTTTGCTATATGCGATCAGGGACATGTTCAGTACAAACAGGCTTTTTCTTGACCTCTTTTTCGAAGCAGCTATCAGGCAATTAGCTCATTTTTCCGGTACGCGGGTTTTGATGCCCGTGAACTGGCTTTATATTCGTGTCAATTAATTAGGGATTGAACCTTTCTGATGATGCCGGAAAAAGGTGAAAAGGAAACTAAAATAAGTAATGATTAGTCTGCTGCTGTTTTTCACCAACGTTTCCTTCGCCCAAAACAAGCATCAATGCCTTTATAAAGACTGTTGTCTACATTATATTGCTGCCGAAACCCGAAGAGGGCGTATCAGGGGTGTTAAAGCATTTTTATACCGCTTTAAGCGATGTCGTCCCGGATACCTGCTTTTCCGAAACCCGCTAATAAACAATCCCGAAGTACTGCTGGTAACAGGTGAAGTTTTGAATAAGGATATGATAGCTGACCACATCCTTGACCCATGATTGAAAAATTTTTAATAACTAAAATATTAGTTTATATTGCCTTCAAATAAACCTGTATGAGATCAAACTTCCTGACGTTTGCGTTGCTGTTTGTCAGCACCGCCATTGCACTCGCCCAGAATCCTTACAAGATAACGGGTTCGGCGGTAGATACCGCTGCAAGCGCTAAACTTCTTAATACTTCGATTTCGGTATTGAATGCCAAAGATTCAACGCTTTACAAGTTTACGCGGGCAAAAGGCGACGGATCTTTCGCTATAAGCGACCTGTCGGCAGGCAAATTTATTTTACTGGTTACCTATCCGGGGTATGCTGATTATGTGGAGCACTTCCAGTTGGACGCTGCAAAGCCGGCACGCGATTTTGGAAACATCAACCTGCTCTTAAAAGCCAATCTTCTCAAAGAAGTGATGATCAAAGGAGATGCGGTAGCCATCAAGATCAAGGGCGACACTACCGAGTTCAATGCAGCAGCCTTCAAGATCGAGCCGAATTCAAAGGTGGAAGATCTTTTGAAGCAGTTTCCCGGCATCCAGGTCGATCAGAACGGCAAGATCACTGCCCAGGGTGAGACGGTAGAGAAGGTGCTGGTAGACGGTGAAGAGTTCTTCGGCGATGATCCGACGCTGGTTACCAAAAACCTCCGCGGTGACATGGTGGATAAGGTACAGCTCTTCGATAAGAAAAGCGACCAGGCCACCTTCACCGGTATCGACGATGGCGTCAAAACCAAGACCCTGAATATACAGCTGAAGGAAGACAAGAAGACCGGATACTTCGGAAAGGTGGACGCCGGCGGAGCCTCGGACGACTTTTATCAGGGGCAGGGAATGTACAACAAATTTAAGGGCAAGCAGAAGTTTTCGGCCTATGCAACAGTTGGCAATACCGGAAAGACGGGACTTTCCTGGCGGGATAACGACAAATATGCTGGAAGTAGCAACGTCGAATTCTCGGATGATGGCGGTATCATGATCATGTGGAGCGGAAATGACGAATTCGAGAGCTTTAGTGGCCGATACAATAATCAGGGAATTCCGTTAGCGCATACGGGCGGTGTGCATTACGATAGCAAATGGAACAAAGACAAAGAATCAATCAACGCCAATTACAAAGTTGGCAGAATTGCCGTAGACGGAATAAAAAATACACTTAGCCAGAACAATCTTCCATCGGGTATATTGTCAAGTAATTCCGATCATATATTTAACAACAGTGCCTTCAGGCAAAAGCTTGACGTTACATACCAGCTTAAACTGGATTCGGCATCTAATCTGAAAATAGTGGTTGACGGGACATTAAAGGACAATCAGGCAAAGAATAGCTACAACACCAACAGTGTGAGGGGTAATCATGTGTTGCTTAACACCAGTAACAGAGCGTTGACGAATGAAGGCGAACAGCGGATGTTTAACGCAAGCGCCCTGTGGAATAAGAAGTTCAGAAAAAAAGGGCGTACCGTATCGCTCAATGTGAGGCAGTCGGTTAATCAGGAAGAAACGGACGGGTTCTTAAATTCAGTCAACAGCTTTTTTGACGAACAGGGCGCGCTTACTAATGTGCAGTCGGTCAATCAGCGTAAAGTAAACACCACCGAAAGTTCGGTATTCTCCTCTAACCTGGCGTATACAGAACCTCTTTCGAAAGCGCTGTCGGTTGTGGTCAATTACGGGCTGGGTCTGAATAACAGTTCGGCCGACAGAGAATCGTATAATCAGTCGCCCTCCGGACAATATGATCAGCTTGATCCGGTTTTCAGCAACGATTTTACACTGGATCAGCTTTCTAACCAGTTTGGTGCCGCTTTTAATTATAAAAAAGATAAAATGGTGGTCAATTTTGGCTCAAAAGCTACTGCAGTAAAGTTCGACCAGCGGGATAATATAAACGGCATCCGGTATGAACGTAATTTCATAAACCTGAACCCTCAAGGCCGTTTACAGTACAATCTGGCAAAGCAGAAAAGTTTGTATTTCAATTACTATGGAAATACGAATCAGCCGACCATAAATCAAATCCAGCCGGTGCTGGTGAATGACGATCCGCTCAACATTACCTTAGGTAACCCGGATCTAAAGCCCTCTTTCAGGAGTAGTTTTTCGATAGGGTATAACTCATACAAAATTCTAACGGACCAGTATATTTACTTTCATGCTTTCTATGGATTTACCTCGAACGCAATAGTCAACAATGTTACCACAGATGCGGAAGGCCGCAATACTTACCAGTCATTCAATATGAAAGACCGGGATCCCGCAAATTTTTCATTCTATGGTAATATCAGCAGAAAAGTGAATAAAGCGGGATTAAATATTGGAATAAACCTTTCGGCTAACGGCAATACTTATTATAATCTGATCAATGATGAAGTGAATATGACCCAGTCATATAATTTTTCGGGAGGCGTCAGAATAAGCCAGTATAAGGCCAAAAAGTACAGGGTGTCTTTGAATGCGGGACCAGCCTACAACAGGAGCCAGGCTTCGCTTCAGAAACAGATCAACAATAACGGATGGGGGCTTAATACAAACGCCCATCTGTCGGTTACCCTGCCCGGGAAACTTGAGATCGTTACGGACGGGAATTACGAATTCCAGCAAAAGACCCTTTCTTTTGATCAGGACTTCGACAGGATGATATGGAACACGTCCATTAACAAAAGATTCCTTAAACAGGAAAATCTTACGTTGTCGCTTTCCGGCAATGACCTTTTGAATCAGAATATCGGTTTCAGCAGAAGCGCCAACGGTAATTTTATCACCCAGAACAGCTACAATACCATTAAAAGATATTTCATGTTCTCATTGGTTTGGGATTTTAACAAAATGGGCGGAGGAGCCCCTAATACGAATTAATATTATGAGAAAACTTAAATTGGTGATAGGCGCTTTACTCGTTTTGTTCGCAGACGCTGTATTCGCCCAGTATGCCCGGTTTCCGGCAGCCGGTACAATTGAATTTGAAAAGACGGTAAATATGTATGCGCTTATCAAGAAACGTATAGGTAACAGCAATGATGCCTTTTACCAGCAAGCTTTTGACGCATACAAAAAAAGCCAGCCACAGTTCAAAAGGGTAAAGAGCACGTTATCGTTTGCCGGGAACAAAACACTGTTCGCGCCTGATAACAGCACTGAAGCAACACGAAACTTCTTTAGTGACGAGCCCCTCGCCGGACAACCAAATATCATCTTTACAGATCTTTCAAATCAAAGCAGCATCACGCAGAAAAGTGTCTTTGAAGAAACCTTTCTTGTGAAAGACAGCGTCAGGCAAATCACCTGGAAGATCACCGATGAAACACGAGAGATTGCCGGATATCCCTGCCGCCGTGCAAACGCACTGGTTATGGATTCCATTTATGTAGTGGCTTTCTATACCGATAAAATTCCGGTATCCGGCGGACCAGAGTCGTTCACCGGCCTGCCTGGCATGATACTCGGAGTGGCGCTTCCTCATGAAAACGTCACTTGGTTTGCAACAAAAGTTACCGACGCTCCCGTTGCTGCAAATACGATGATCGCACCCAAAAAAGGCAAAGCAACTGATCTCGCCGGACTTGTTGAAACGCTGAAAGATGCATTGAAAAACTGGGGCAACAGGGCACAGGCATCATTGAAAGCATTGTTGCTGTAGCAAAGGTTAGCTATTCCTTATACCTGATCCGGTTCTTGTTCGGTGGAAACCGCCGTCTGTAAGGCTTGAGCCAAACGGGAGGTAAAGAAGGTGTTAACGAGAACCGGATCAGCTGTTCAGGTGTAGTCATTGAAAGACTAATATGAATTACACGGCGACATACAAGGCCGCAAAGGAGATATCTGAAACTGTTGCCGCCCATTTTTCGAATCACGTTGCCAGGGCAGCAGAAAGAAGGGAACAGAACTTCGCTCAGGCGCCGGATAGAGCTGTTATAGAGGCGCTTATTGATATTGCTTTCTGGACAAGTTTACGGAAGGAGGAGGGCATATCCCCTCGTATCTCTT
>DASWXL010000201.1:0-9900 GCA_036405495.1 Sphingobacteriaceae bacterium
TATTTCAATTCCTTCCCCGTTTTGTCGATATAGAATGTCCTTCCATTCTGTCTTACTTCCGCTTTACCATTTTTAAACGACATCATAAAATCGCATTCCATTAACGGCACAACAAATTTTCCGGTCTTATCTATAAATCCACTTTTACCGACGGTGTTTTCAACGACCTTCACTACTGCAAGGCCCTCGGAAAAAGGGTCCGCAACATCATATTGAAACGGCAATACTTCTTTTCCCGCTTTGTCTATAAAACCCCATTTTTTATTCAGCTTAACTGCAGCCAACCCTTCTGAAAAACTATGCACGCCTTCATACTTAAATGATATAACTTCTTTCCCCGTTTTGTCTATAAAGCCACACTTATACTCCTCAAAGCCCCATTCATCGCTTCCGGCAGAGACGGATACAACAGCCAGATTTTCGGAAAAGGCAGCAGCATAACTAAACCTCGGGCTGACCACTTCCTTACCATTCTGATCTTTATAGCCGTATTTACCATTTGCAGCTTTAAATGGTTTTAAATTTTGTGCCTGCAATGCCAGGGTGCCGAACAACATCAGGCAAGTCATTAATGCGGGTATGAATCTGTTCATATTTCTATAAATTGAGCGTTTTAAAATTAGTATCACCAGAGATCGCTTTAAACGATAAATATACACATAATCAATACATTATAAACTAATATTTTCAACTAAGTGGAAAATTGGCACGAATTCAAGGTTGAATATCGTGCCAAATTGCGATCATCCTACTTTATTCGTCGTGCCGGCTTCTTTTCCGGTTCAGGCGCCTGCGGATCCTCCACCGCCGTCACCGAAACCGCCGATGCTACTAGTCCGGCTGCCACGAGGTAACCGGCAATTGTGACCACCGCAGCAGGCAATGTAACCGGCGCGGTTAACAGCGCCCCTCCTATTGCGCCGAGGGTGAGTCCGATGTTGCAGATCTTTTTGAAGAAGGAAGGGGTTGGCGCGGCGAGGCGCTCGTTTAATGTAAGGGTCTTTTTGTCCATGATTTCTTGATTTAAAAATGAATCTATTGTCCTTTTTGACTTTTAACTTTTGAATTTTGACTTTGAAAATTATGTTGCTGCCTTCAGCTTCGTGATCTTTGCAGGAGGCTTACCCTGCTCCAGCTTTTCGACCCTTTGCTCCAAAAACCGCGTATGCTGCGCCAGCAGATCATGCCGCGAGCGCATTTCGCTCCGGATAAGGGTGATGGAGGATTTGACCTGATCCAGGTCTTCTTCCATTTTTCTGAAATCGATATGAAGGGATTTCAGGAAGTAGGCGATCATGGAGAGCAGGATCGAGATGATCGCCAGGATGATCGTAGTGATGATTGTTTCCATGTTATTCAAATTAATGTTAATGTTATCGCACCCACCAACTCTGGTGCATCAAACCTTTTTGACTTTTGCCTTTTAACTTTTGACTTTAACAACAAGGCATGGCAACACCCACTCTTCCGGTATACACACTGTCGGATACGCTTTTCCGGTCTGGAGAAACGAAGAACATATACGTTTCCAATGGTACTCCATAGAAGCATGACGGTATCTCCAGCAAGGCGCTGCCTGAGCAGGCGTCATCGGCCGTAAGGTTGCGGATCCATTGTTTAGTTAACGGATCGTATGCCAGTAATACGGCAGTACCTCGTGTGATACAGTTGTGAGCTCCCATGGACCACCGGAAACGCAGGTTTCCGTTTTCTTCGGTCATGGTATGGCAGCAGCCTTTGTAAAGCGTTCCACTGGTCACCCGTATCGCGCTGTAGTGTATCTGCAGATCCGGATATTCGCCAATGAAGGCTTCCTTCAAGATCTGACTTCTGAGCCTTTGCGAGGCGGTGCGCTTACGGTGACGTGGAAGCGGCTTTAATAAAGGTGCCAGTCCCCGGACAAATGCTCCGGTCATTGCCATGCGCATCTGCTGCGCCAGCTGCTTGTCTGTAGCTGGCTTAAGCGATCTGGCCGGACGCTGCCGGATACAATAACCCGGTTCGCACCGGTAACCTATTATGTTGCCTACCCGGCCGGTGAACCCGCCCAGAATACCGTTATGTAATGTTGCCATGTCCTCTTGTTGTTGTTTGTTAATTAAAGTTGAGCGTCATCAGCCCCCTTACATTACTTCAGTCATTCCTATGTACTGACTGGTGGAGATCAGCTTTCCGTCAGCCGATACGAACGCCATCCATACATGCACCTGGTCACCGATGAAATCGGCCGGCATGATGAGTGAATCCGTAGCTGCACTGCGGTCGGCTCCTGCCATGTCGTAGACGTACTGCCCTTTCGCCTCGTTATACACCAGCAGGATCGCCTTGTCGGTACCTTTGGCAATTCCCGAACCGGTGTTATCGGTCCAGCCTACATTTACCGCTCCGGCTGCTGATGCCACTGTGGCGTTCCACGGACCGGTGAGTTCGCCCCGGCTGATCAGCACCTTCGAATAGTCGATCGTGAAATCAGGATACACGCCGGCGATCGCTTCCTTGACCACCTGTGAGGTGGCCACATTGAAACCGGAGCTGTTACCGGCCACCCGTTTGAAGCCCTGGGTAAGTAACGGACTGATGGGTTTTAAAAACCCTACCGCCAGTGCCATCCTCACCCGCTGGATGGTCTGCGCCTCGGTCGGCGCCTTGCTGGATGGCTTCGGTAAGCTTCGCATATAATCGATGCCGTTCCATGAACTGCCCACTACCGTTCCGACCTTGCCGGAAAAGGGGCCTAAAATTCCTTTTGAATACCTTCCCATAATGTTTACTTTTTTTAATTTTTAATTTTCGTTTTTTACTTTTTTGAAGGTGGTACCACGTCCCTCGGCATCAAACATAGACTGGCATCCTCATGGCAGGAAATAATGTCCGGAACTTTCCTGAATTGTCCGCTGGTGTCCGCTGTAGAGCTGAAAGGCCTTACTTTTTTCGCACGCGGTGCTCCTTTAACGCCTTCATGACCTCAGACTCGAGGTAGTACGACCGGGCTCCCAGCGAAAGGGGAACCAGAATGCCCTTATTCTTCAGCCTTCTGAGGTTGCGGTCGCTCATATTAAGTTTCTTCGAGAGATCATTAGGATCAATCAAGGCGTCAAGGCCCTCGCCGGGACCGATGGAACTTTGGATATCAAGCAGAATGGAAATGATCGTTTCCTGTTTGTCTTCGATTTTTTCCAGCCTTATCAATATTGGATTTATATCCATTATACTCCTTTTTGATGAATGGAGCCCCATACATTCAGTTCATCGGACGGAAATATACAGGGGAATTTCCTCTAGTTTACACCGGTAAATCTGATGAAGTGGTGAGTTTCTAAAAAAAGATTACGATCCGGGTTGCTCAGATACCGGTAGGTTCTTGTTAGGACCTGGTTCGGCAAAAAGCCGGTCCTGAGCATGCTTTACCGAACAGGCCGTTAACGAAGTGTTAACCAGAACCGGCGCACTCCATACCATACCAAGACCGCTTAAGGGCAGATTTAAAAAATATTTTAGAAACTCACCACCTTGGGCATTTTCCGCAAGTACCTTTATTTGAAACCAACCTTTTACAATATGAACATAGATTTCACTAAAGCAAGCTTCAAGGATTTCGAAAACATTGAAGGACTGGACATGTACCAGCGTTCGGCGGTATTTAACAGGTATCTGAATTACATGAAACAGGATGGCCGCCTCAACTACCGGCTGGAATCAACAAGCGGATGCGGCCCGGAAATGCAGCTGATCACCGCCTTCAACGACGGACCTTCACCCTACGTGAGCTTCGTATCAAACGACTACCTCGGCTTTACCCAACATCCCGAGATCAAGTATGCGGTTCTTAAAAGCATCAGCGAGTTCGGTACGGGGGCCGGCGCTTCTCCGGCGATCGGCGGACATTTCAGCTATCACGAGCAGCTTGAAAGGCGAATTGCTGAGTTCTTCGGCAGAGAAAGCGCGATCATTTACACTACCGGTTATACGGCAAACAGCGCTACGTTACAATGCCTCTTACAGAAAGAGGATATTGCCATCGTAGATATGGCCGTTCATGCCAGTGTCTATGAAGGATGCCAGCTGACCAACTGCCGCCCGTTTCTTCATAACCGGATGGATGTCCTGGAACGGGTGCTTCAGGAATCGCAGCATAATTTCCGGACGAAGCTGGTGATCATTGATGGTGTCTATTCACAGGATGGCGACCTGGCCCCGCTGAAAACGATTCTTGAGCTGTGCCGCCGCTATGATGCCTATCTCATGGTGGATGACGCACACGGCGTCGGTGTGATCGGAGAAACCGGCCGCGGGCTGATGGAAGTACACGACGTACTGCAGGAAGTGGATATCATCACCGGAACGTTCAGCAAGACCTTTGGCAATGTGGGCGGATATGTGGTGGCATCTCCGGAACTGATCAACTTTCTGAAATATCAGAGCCGGCAACATTTATTCTCGGCAACGTCGACACCGGCTGCAGCGGGCATTCTCCGGGCGATTGACCTGATCGATGAAGAGCCATTCTGGCAAAGCCGGCTCTGGGATAACATACGCTATTTCAGAAAAGGCCTGATTGACCTGGGAATGGATATTGGCACCACCGAATCGGCTATCATCCCGGTGAAGATCGGTGATGCTGCCGTTACAGGAGAGGCAGGCCGGCTATTGCTGAAGCTCGGCATCTATGCAAATCCGATTATTTATCCTGCAGTTTCCAAAAAGAATGCCCGGATCAGGCTAAGCCTGATGGCAACCCACACCCACGAGCAACTGGACAAAGCCCTTGACGCATTTGAGTATGTGGATCAGAAACTGCAAATTTCAAAGACCAAAACCATCACAACGACATGAAAGACGACAACAACGAAAACCATCGCGGGAATAAACGGCCGTTTCCACGGAATAAAGAGCTAACTAAACAACGTTTTTTATACGCAGTAGGCCATATTCTTCGAACCGAAGGATTTACTGGCCTGGGAGTAAACAACATTGAACGGCACGCCATGCAAGCAAAAAGAAATATCTATGATCACTTCGGCACACCAGAGAGGCTCATAGAAGAGTACATTTTTGGCAACGACTATTGGATCAGCCATCTGGAAGAGATGAAAAAGATCACCGAGGACAATCAAAACGGGTCGCTTAAAGACATCGTTACGGCCCTGATCGAAAACCAGTTTGCTTTCTTTTCCCGATCTAAGGAAATGCAGGAAATCATCTTGTGGGAAATCAGCCAGAAGAACGACCTGGTCAGTAGTCTGGCCCGAACGCGCGAATTGGAAGCGAGCACTTTACTGGAGGAAACCGACGGACACTTCGAGAATTCCGGCGTAAACTTCAGGGCTGTGAGCAGTATCCTGATATCGGCAATTTACTACCTGGTATTGCATGCCAAAAGCGCTGACAGTACGTTTTGCGGGGTGGACATTCGTTCGCAAAAGGGAATGAATGAAATATTAGCAACTATTAAACAAATGCTTGGATGGGCTTTCGAGGCGGCAGAAAAAAAGATAGGCGAATGACCATCGATGAATTCAAGGGACTAAGCCGTTATGATCAGGAGGAGACGGTCTGGTGGAACGGAAGCCGGATCGCGGAAAGGGCGGAACACGGCTTAGTTTATTTGCTTTACTCCATGGGCTCCTTTTATGTGGAGCTCATTATGTCAGCTGCAGAGGAGGATGAATCATTTATTATCAAGCCATTTGTATGTACCCGTTTACTGGAGCCTTATCTCGATCACATCGCGCTTGACAAAGATACTAAAGGAGAATAATATGGAAGTCGCTCAATTACTCAGCTCGCTCGCATTACTGCACCCACAGCGCAAACCGATTTCCGCTGCTCTTGAGGCTGACCTGCGATCCATCATCAAAAAGCGGCGATACAAAAAGAAACAACTGCTGTTACATGAAGATCAGGTACCGGAGCAGGTTTGGTACATTATTAAGGGAACTACCCGGATGTACTACTATGAATCGGAGACCGCCAGGGAAATAACCACGTGGTTTTGGCATGAAGGCGATTTCATCATCCCGTTGAGGGAGTTTATTACAGGACATGAACACGGCGAAAATATTGAGCTGCTTGAAGACAGCTTGCTCCTTTCAATCCCAATAAAGGAGCTTTGGCCGCTGTGTAAAAAGTACCCCGACTATCAAATTCTTCAATCTATTGTGCTCGACATCAATAAAGCGCGCGCCTACACTCATCTTTGCCGCCTGCTTTCACTTAATAGTAAGCAGCGTTACGAAAAGCTGGTTGAAGAGCATAAAGACATTTTCTCCAAAGCGTTTGTTAAAGACATTGCATGCTTCCTGAATGTCCATCCCACTTATCTCAGCGCGCTCAGGACGGGCCGACTACGTTAGATTTCCATGCAACCTGCATTTTTCTAGTCTTCCGTCACACATTTTCTAATTCTTGGTCACACATTTTCTAATTCATTTCTTAAGAAAATGATGGTGTAAAAAATCCAGTCTAAGCTAGCTTAGTATCAAGGATTTACACCATGAAAGACACTATTCAATCAATATCAACCTCCCTCCTGATCCTGCTCTGGGTTTATGCGGCATTAAGCAAACTGATTAACTATGAAGCGAGCAGATCCGGCAGCGATCGGCGAGGTGTTGGTTTGGGCAGTTCCGGTGGTTGAACTCTTTACCGCCGGACTGCTTGTTTTTGAAAAGACCCGCCTTAAAGGCCTCATTGCTTCGCTGATCCTCCTGCTAGCATTTACCGTCTACATCGCACTCATCCAGTTCAACTACTTTGGGTATGTCCCCTGTTCGTGCGGTGGAGTGATCAGCAAGCTCTCTTGGGAAGGGCATTTTCTATTCAACATGGTATTTATCGTGCTTGCCGGGATTGCCCATATCCTTCGGCAAACCGGAACGTCAACCAGGGACAACGATGCATAGAGCGCGTCTCCCCACAACCAGATCCTTCCAGTGCGCCGCCGATGCGCAGGCAGGTCAGGATGACAGCGCTAAAAAATATTATCGGCCAATAATCGGGAGATGCCGAAAACCCGGATCAGAGTAGGCAGAAACATTAAATCTTACTAAAATGAAAAGATTTAAATTCTATTCAGGTGCAGTTGCCGTGGTGATGGGAATTGCGCTGGCTATTACAGGAAGTGCATTCACTTCCGCAGAGAGAACAACAGATGATCCCGTTTACGGAAGAACACCTGAAGGAGACTGGATCCTTGTGACGTCGCAAACCGAACAGCAACGTGAATGCGTTTCTTCGGATAATGTGTGCAAGGCTGCCTTTTCTTCAGATCCCAACCTTCCGGGAGCGGAAATGACCGAGCTTATTCATGATGACGGTGTATATGCACCAATCAATGAGTAGGTAAGGCTTTTGATCCTTTCTTCGCAAAAAGAGAACCCGTGATGGGGTTCTCTTTTTTAATGAATTTTAAAACCGACATACATTAAAAATTCCGCTTAACTTAAGCCGTTAATTGGAATAAAGCGATGGCAACAGACGAGACCGAAAGCAGAACTCAGCACTGGATTTTTAATATCCCCTTTAATACCACGATTTATGTTACTCTGGCGATTATATTAAGCGTTGCGCCACCATTCATATTTTTCTATCACTTTCATTATTCACTATTTAAAGAATTGGAGTTCTTTAAATTGCTGGTACTTACTACGTCAATCGGGGCGTTACTATATGCCTTCAACTATATTTACATCTATGCATTTGCCGTCTTGATATTAACAGACATAAAAGGGTATGCAAAAAACGGGACGTACTTTCATGCCGCACTCCTCCTTAATGTAGCTTATTTCGTGGCACTCTTGTCAATCTTGATCTACTTCCTCTCTAATGACGCTCTAATTGATCTTCAAAGGATATTCAGAGTATTCGAGACTTGCATACTAACCGTACCGGTAGGCTTCCTCATTCTCAGAAAATTAAAAACGAAAGAACCATTGATTTAGAACACGGCTTGAAAGAACCTTTAATAAGATCATTCGAGGGAATTCCAGCCGAAAGCTCCAGACCACCTAATTGCCGTATGGAAGAACAAATCATCATCAAGTATAAAGGTAGCGAGTTTACCTTGCAGGACCTTAAAAAACAAAACAATGACTTTGCAACATCATTGGAATTGCCCAATGAGTTTCTAGTTAATTTATCCCGGCTTCCGTATGCCATGTGCGGGGATATTGGTTATATTCTGGCCTCTGAGAAGTTCCATCAGTTGTATTCATTAATTGCAACCGCACGGTTCGCATTGATCAGTGCCCATCAAAAAATCCATAAACACCTGGTGCAATGGGAATCTGGATCAGCAGGGCAATTTTGGTTACGCAGCCAATACTTAAAAAATGCTATTCTATGGTATGACAGCTGTAAAGACTATTTTCTACAGATCATCTTCTTTGCTTTTGACTTCAAACCGATTAAGAAGGCAAACAGCAGAAAAGATTATGAAACGTTGCTTAAACAGTGCAGATGGGAAAAAATGAAACCTGAACTGGCAAAAAAAGCAGAAGCGGCGGTTCTGCTAGAAAGACTTACTCAGTATAAATCCAACGATTCGGTAACCTCCGTAAGAAACCTATCCAACTCCCTAAAGCATCACGCGCATTTGTTATTTAAGGAAATACATTCCCGGCCTGATGTTGAGATCACCGATGTCAACGGTTTTACCAGCAAATTTATTGAACCCGAGCGTATCGGCATAGATGAAACTGTACTATTGCTGGCGGACGTTCATCATGAAGTAATAGCTTTCGGAAAGTTTCTGCTTGAGTTTATAGATTTCGGAAAAATCTTCACAGAGGGAAAAGATCGAATAATTGATCTAAGTTCGAAGAAGCCGAAGGAGGAATATAAGAAGTTCTTCTTCCATTAAGATCCGCCCTGCTTTCACACTAAGATAGCGACTGTACGAGCTTACGGCGTGGGGATGGCGAAGGCCGGTACAAGCTTAAAAAAGCGTCTCCCCACTATGCGACTCCTTTTAATCGTCCGATTGCTCAGGATCTAATGCCGCTTCAATCTCTTCAGCCAAAGCATTAACTGTTTCTTCAAGTTTTTGCCTTCCGTCAACTTCGAGGGCTACTTCGCCACACACAGTAATCAAGTCAAGATAAAAGGTATCCTTGCCAGTAAGTCTATGCCAAAACTCCTGGCCGATAACTACTGGGAATTGTGTGTGAATGCGTTGATAATGTGTACTTAATTCGTTCGGTTCACCATAAACCACACCGACTATAAGGTCATTTAATCCAACCGCCAAGTTGTTGGTACGGGCGAGATTCCTAATTGCTTGAAAATGCCCAAAGACGGTCTCAACATCGTGATGATTGATCGTATTAGGCCCCGCCTTTAGCTGGCAGTATTTCTTTCTACCGTCGAGTGCATCTATAAATTCTATATCAATTCCAGATACTGCAGAACCTAGTCCCTCAAACAAACGGTTGATCAATGTTTGAATGCGCATTCCGAATGAGGTGGTGATGGACGCACCTAATAAGCGGGGGTACACTAAAGCCTCAGCAATACTTCTCGGATCATCATTGCCTCTAAGGAAGTTTGCTAAATATTTATACAGAAACGGGTTAACGTTATATGAACTTAGTTTGGAGGCTCTAAATGCACCACCGTTAATATGGGAAGTAACTATTTCCTCGCGAAAAAAATCTTTTGCTTTTGCTAGTATCTCAATTCGTTGTTCTTCGGTCATTTTTCAATAATAGGAATTATTTCGGAAATGGCGGGAGACGTAGGTTTTTCTGCATCAATCGATTTATGGATGGCTTGGATACAACTTTCTAAATTTCTAATTACTTCCTTATCCCAAAACCGCAAAACTGTAAAGCCCATTGCTGTCAAAATCCTATTATTCTCCCTATCCCGCTGCATATTCCTTTCAATTTTTGGAATCCAGAA
>DASWXL010000202.1:0-9355 GCA_036405495.1 Sphingobacteriaceae bacterium
CCGACCGCAAAAGCTCAATGTTAGCGTGCACCCTTGAGTAAGAGCCAGGCTTATTCGTGCGTGCGTACTGCTCGTTGAGTATATCAGCCAGGACTTGCCGGTCAGCAGGAGCCTTCCTGTTTTCCAGGATATGTTTAAATCCTTCAGGGGTTGGCTGGGCGGAAATAAAAGGCTGAAGCTGCGTGTCTTGATCCAGGTATCGGATTACAGTTGATGAGAAACTTTTGGTATCCTTATAATCGATGTAAGTTGCTTTCATCCGCAACGAAAATAGGGGAATTTGATGAATTCCCCTATTGCTGATATTTATTTGACAATCTGTCCATACAGATCAAAGTCTTCGGCCCGGTCTATTTTTACGTTAACGAAGCTGCCTGGCGAAGCATAGTTCTCTTTTGCGTCGATCAGGACCTCGTTATCCACTTCAGGAGAGTCGAATTCGGTACGGCCTACGAAGAAATCACCTTCCTTCTTATCGATCAGAACCTTGTACGTTTTTCCGACCTTTTGCTGATTGATCTCATAGGAGATGCCCTGCTGAACCTCCATGATGGCATCCACACGCTCCTGCTTTACGTCTTCCGGCACATCATCAGTTAACGAATGCGCGTGCGTTTTCTCCTCATGAGAGTAGGTGAAGCACCCCAGGCGGTCGAAACGGGTTTCCTCAACCCAGCGTTGCATTTCTTCAAAGTCTTGCGCTGTCTCGCCGGGATAACCGCAGATGAGGGTTGTCCGCAAAGCGATATCCGGCACTTTATCGCGGATAGCATTCACCAGGTCAATGGTTTTTTCTTTCGTGATCCCGCGGCGCATGGACTTCAGCATGTTGTCCGTAATATGCTGGAGCGGCATGTCAAGATAGTTGCAGATGTTAGACCGCTCGTTCATCACATCGAGGATCTCCATCGGGAAACCTGAAGGATAAGCATATTGCAATCTGATCCATTCGATCCCGTCAACATCGGATAAGCGGCGGAGAAGATCGGCTAAATTTCGTTTATTGTACAGGTCCAGTCCGTAATAGGTGAGGTCCTGCGCGATCAGGATAAGTTCTTTGGTTCCATTCTTTGCCAGTAGTTTTGCTTCGGTAACGAGCTCTTCGACCGGGCGCGAAACGTGCTTTCCGCGCATCAGCGGAATGGCGCAAAAGGAGCAGGGGCGGTTACATCCCTCGGCGATTTTGAAGTACGCAAAATGGCTGGGGGTGGTAAGGAGACGCTCGCCGATCAGCTCATGTTTGTAATCAGCACCCAGGGTCGAAAGTATGTTCTGGAGATCGTTGGTGCCGAAATAGGCGTCTACGTTGGTGATCTCGGCTTCGAGTTCCGGCTTATAACGTTCGGAAAGGCACCCGGTAACAATGACCTTGCCGACTTTTCCTTTGTCTTTCAGCTCGCTGAATTGCAGGATGGTGTCGATCGATTCCTGTTTGGCGTTGTCGATAAAGCCGCAGGTGTTGATCACGACGATATCGTCTTTGCCCACTTTTTCCGATTCATGGACAACATCAAGCTGGTTGCCCCTCAGCTGACCCATCAGTACTTCCGAATCGTAAACGTTCTTGGAACACCCCAGGGTGATGACGTTCACTTTCGGCTTAGCTGCCGGAATTTCTTTTTTTATTCTGGTTTTCATCCTTCTCACATGATCAATATGTTCGGGGACGATTTGATCCGCCCCGAAACGGGTTATTTAAATAACGAGTTCACAAATTCTTTGCCGTCGAAGAGCTGCAGGTCATGGATCCCTTCACCAACGCCAATATATTTGACAGGTATTCTGAACTGATCAGATACGCCGATAACGACACCGCCTTTGGCCGTTCCGTCGAGTTTTGTTAACGCCAGAGCGTTAACGTCGGTGGCCTGCGTAAATTGTTTGCACTGCTCAATGGCGTTTTGCCCGGTAGAAGCATCCAGCACCAACAGGATCTCGTGCGGTGCATCCGGCGTAACCTTCTTCATTACATTTTTGATCTTGGTCAGCTCGTTCATCAGCGCCACTTTGTTATGAAGACGACCGGCAGTATCAATGATACATACGTCGTCGCCATTGGCAACGGCCGACTGTACCGTATCAAAGGCAACCGAAGCCGGATCGGATCCCATGGCCTGGGAGACCACCCGGACACCAACGCGTTCGCCCCAGAGTTTGATCTGGTCGACCGCGGCGGCCCGGAAAGTATCTGCCGCCCCGAGGACCACCTTGTTGCCGGCTTCCTTTAGCTGGTGAGCCAGTTTTCCGATGGTAGTGGTTTTTCCTACGCCGTTCACTCCGACAACCATGATCACGTACGGCTTCTGATTGCCATACTCGAACGTCTGAAAGTTGTTGCTGTTGTTTTCGGCAAGCAGTCCCTGGATCTCCTCACGGAGAATGCCGTTCAGCTCAGAAGTGCTTACATACTTGTCGCGCGCTACGCGCTCCTGGATGCGCTCAATGATCTTTAATGTGGTGGTAACACCTACATCAGAGGTTACGAGGATCTCCTCGAGCTCGTCAAGGACATCATCGTCGACGGTCGATTTTCCGACTACCGCTTTGGTGATCTTTGAGAATAAGCCTTCTTTTGTCTTTTCCAGTCCCTTGTCCAGCGCTTCCTGCTCCTGAACGGTGGTGGTCTTCTTCTTGAAAAAATCAAATAAACCCATGGGATATAATTACAAAAAAAGCCCTTCCGACGAAAATCAGAACGGCTTAATCAATATTATGTAAACAAATTACTGAGCAGAATTCTTTGCTTCAGCAATAGCATCTTTTACGTGATCGTTATGTGCAATGATCTCTTTGAAAGAATACGCACCGGTTTTAGGTGATTTCACCATGGTGATCACTTTCGAGTATTCTTTACCTTTTCCGGTTTTCAGGGTTGCAACTACTTTCTTTGCCATTTCTCTATAATTTACAGCTTACGCTATGGAACTATCAAATAATTACTTGATCTCTTTGTGAACCGTTACTTTTTTCATGTAAGGGTTGTATTTCTTCAGCTCTAAGCGCTCAGTAGTGTTCTTTTTGTTCTTTTTGGTAACATAACGAGACATTCCTGGTACGCCACTGTCTTTTTGCTCAGTGCATTCAAGTATAACCTGAACTCTGTTTCCTTTCTTAGCCATTTTTACTATGTTTTATGTTGTAGGTTATAAGTCTTAAGGCAACTTAAAACTCACAACGCAACTTTTATATACTATACGTATCCTTTTTTAAGGAATTTATTAATTACCGCGCTGATACCATTCTTGTTGATGGTTTTAATGGCTGAAGTAGATACTTTCAGCGTAATCCAGCGGTTTTCCTCAGGAATGTAAAACTTCTTTACCTTCAGGTTAGGATAAAATTTGCGCTTGGTCTTCACGTTTGAGTTAGATACGTGATGGCCATTCATCGGCATTTTCCCTGTTAAATCACAAATTCTCGACATGACTTTATATTGTGTTTCGTTTTGTAAAACTCAGCCTCTTAAAGAGTTTGCAAATATCAGAATATTATATTTAATACGCAACAGGATTTGGAAAATTATTGCAGGATATTTGCCGATACCGGAGGATGCCGGTTCATTGGTGAACAGGCTATTCGTTTATTGCTACCGTTGTATTCCAGGTTCCGGGTTCCAGGATCTCAAGATCCATCTCCTGCGATCCGAAGCGGACCTTAGCACGGAAAGGAAACGTCACATTGATCAGCTTTTTAACGCTGCCTTTTGGTGTTGACGACACGTGTATCATTTCGGTATAGCTTCCGGCGCTCAGGAGGATCTCCGTGATCTCTTTTCGCGGACTTATGCTGCCACGGCCAAACTGTGGGATGCCGGCCGAGGTGCTTGAAACATCAAAGGTAATGGCGTTCGCGTTGTCCTTTCCTTTCTTTACTTCGACACGTGAAATGTGGTTCGACCGGTGGTGTACAAAATAGGGTTTTTCATATTTGCCCGCATATACGTCTTTTTTCCAGAAGCCGGTGATCACGCTATCAGTCTTACCTTCTCGTTTTATTGTCATGGTTCCCTGTCCGTCACGCTTGCCTTTGATCCAGTTGCCATTGTAATTATCGCCGTTACTCCAGAGGTACATACCCTGGCCATCAGGATAGCCGGCTCTGAACTCGCCTTTATACATATCTGTTCCTTTGGCCTCACCCTGGCCGTCAGCCTTTCCTTTTTTGCAGTCGCCTTCATAGCTGCCTGAAATACCATTTACCAGGACCTGACATTTTTCCTGGGCATATACCGACGTGCCTGCAAGGCACAAAGCACATAATAGTATATTAATTTTTTTCATCTTTTTCTTACGTTAGTATAACTAAAGTTAACTAAAAATCTCTGACTTTCAAAAAATTAAACATGGGCAAAAAAACGGACAAAAAATTATGGGGAGTGATCACGGCTTCCTCTGTGGGCACATTGATAGAATGGTATGACTTTTATATCTTCGGAAGTCTCGCTACTGTTCTCTCCACTCAATTTTTCCCTCAGGAGAATCCAACCGCGGCTTTTCTCTCCACCCTGGCCACCTTTGCCGCCGGCTTCATTGTAAGACCGTTCGGAGCCCTGGTGTTCGGCCGGCTAGGCGATATCGTGGGCCGGAAGTATACTTTTCTTCTTACGCTTATTTTAATGGGCGGATCAACCTTTGCCATCGGACTGATCCCGGGTTTTGCCACTATCGGGTATGCGGCACCCGTTCTGGTTTTGCTGCTGCGACTGTTGCAGGGACTCGCCCTGGGCGGAGAATACGGCGGAGCGGCCACTTATGTTGCAGAACATTCGCCTGCCGGGAAAAGGGGCTTCTATACCAGTTTTATACAGACCACCGCAACGTTGGGACTTTTCCTGTCACTGGGAGTAATTCTGCTTACGCGAAATATTACCGGGGTCGAAGCGTTCGGCGACTGGGGCTGGCGAATCCCGTTCGTTCTGTCGGCGGTTCTGGTTGGCGTGTCGATCTTTATCCGGATGCGGATGCAGGAATCTCCGCTGTTCTCGAAGATCAAGGCCGAGGGTCAGATCTCGTCTAATCCGCTGAAAGAATCATTCGGTAAGAAGGAGAACCTTAAAATGGTGCTGCTGGCGCTGTTTGGCGTAACGGCCGGACAAGGCGTGATCTGGTATACCGGCCAGTTTTATGCGCTCTCCTTTTTGCAAAAGACGATGAACGTCGAATTCGTCCAGTCGAACTATATCATTGCCATCGCTTTGCTGATCGCAACTCCGTTCTTTATCATTTTTGGCCGGTGGTCCGACAAGGTCGGCCGCAAGGGTATTATGCTCGCCGGAATGCTGCTCGGAGTGATCTTTTATCAGCCCATCTATAAGCAGCTTTATTCCCTGGCCGATCTGTCGGCGAAGAATGAACTCACAACCGTCGCAAAAGGACCTGAAACGGTCACCACATATTCTGATGCGACCATATATAAGCAGATCAGTACCCGTCAAACCGCTGCGCCGGTGAGCGAAGTGAAGATTGTGCGGGAAGTGGTTTTGCCTGTTGCGTTATTCTGGCAGGCTGTCTTCCTCATCGCCATTCAGGTGCTCTTCGTTACGATGGTCTACGGTCCTATCGCAGCTTTTCTGGTCGAGATCTTTCCCACCCGTATCCGGTATACTTCTATGTCGCTGCCATACCATATCGGTAACGGCGTTTTCGGCGGACTAACGCCGTTCATTGCCACAAGCCTTACCGCCATGCCGGGAGCTACGCCGTTCGACGGACTATGGTACCCCATCGGAATCGCGGCGGTTTCATTCCTTATCGGACTTGTTTATATCAGCAGAACCACACATAAAAATCAACATTAGACTATGGACATGTTAAAGAAAGCACTTGGCGTTCTGTGGCTTTTAGCCGGAGCTGCATTGGCAGTATATCTTCCTTATAAAGCCGTGTCTGAACTCACTGCAGCCGCTGCAAGTTCAGAGGATTTTGTATTCTGGATCGTGATCACCGGCATCTTCATTCCGATATCGGTCGGGTTTATTTTATTCGGATTTTATGCCTTAAAAGGGGAATATGATGCCGCTGAATAGTTTGAAATTTTATAATTTGCCGCTTTAAACGATGTTGACCAAACCTTTTTAGCGATGAATCTTAAAATTTCAAATCTTGACGATTATAAGCGTGTATATGATTATAGCGTAGCGGAACCCGAAAACTTCTGGGCCGGCGTAGCCGAGAACTTTTACTGGCGAAAGAAATGGGACAAAGTCCTGGATTGGAATTTTAAGGATCCTGATGTAAAGTGGTTCGAAGGCGCGAAACTTAATATAACGGAAAACTGCCTTGACCGTCACCTGGAACAGAACGGCGATACCCCTGCCATCATCTGGGAGCCGAACGATCCGGAAGAAGACCATCGGGTATTGACCTACAGACAGCTGCACGACAAGGTATGCCAGTTTGCTAATGTACTTAAGAATAACGGCGTTAAAAAAGGCGACCGCATCTGTATTTACATGCCGATGGTGCCTGAACTGGCCATTGCCGTTCTGGCGTGCGCCCGGTTAGGTGCCGTACATTCGGTGGTATTCGGAGGCTTTTCGGCACAATCCATCGCCGATCGTATCAACGATGCGCAGTCAACGCTCGTCATCACTTCGGATGGCGGTTTCCGCGGTACAAAAGATATCCCGTTAAAGTCGGTTATCGATGATGCGCTCGTTCAATGCCGCTCGGTCGAAAAAGTGATCGTTCTTACCCGCAGCCGCACACCCGTTTCCATGATCAAAGGCCGTGATGTGTGGTGGGAAGACGAGATCCGCAAGGTAGAAACGCAGGGGAACCCTCTATGCGAAGCCGAGGAGATGGATGCTGAAGATATGCTCTTCGTTCTGTATACCTCAGGTTCTACCGGAAAGCCGAAGGGTGTTGTGCACACCTGCGGCGGCTATATGGTATATGCCGGATACACGTTCGCGAATGTGTTTCAATATCAGCCGGGTGAAGTATTCTTCTGCACCGCCGATATCGGCTGGATCACCGGCCATTCTTATATTGTTTACGGACCGCTTTCCCAGGGAGCCACAACGCTTATGTTCGAAGGGATCCCCACCTGGCCTGATGCCGGCCGCTTCTGGGATATTGTCGATAAGTACAAAGTGAATATTCTCTATACTGCGCCTACCGCCATCCGCTCGCTGATGAGCTTCGGCGACAAGCCCCTTGAAGGTAAAGATCTGAGTTCGCTTAAAAAGCTGGGCTCGGTAGGCGAACCGATCAACGAAGAAGCATGGAACTGGTTCAATGAAAAGGTCGGAAAGGGCAAATGCCCGATCGTGGATACCTGGTGGCAGACCGAGAACGGCGGCATTATGATTTCGCCCATTGCAGGCGTTACGCCAACCAAGCCGGGATATGCCACCCTTCCGCTGCCGGGAATTCAGCCATGCCTGGTAGATGAGAACGGCAAGGAGATCGAAGGCAACGACGTGAGCGGAAACCTGTGTATCAAGTTTCCGTGGCCCGGAATTTTGCGTACCACCTATGGCGACCATGAGCGTTGCCGGCAGACCTATTTCGCAGCCTATGAAGACATGTATTTTACCGGCGACGGCTGCCTGCGCGATGCGGACGGATATTACCGCATCACCGGCCGCGTAGACGATGTGATCAACGTTTCCGGTCACCGGATAGGCACTGCCGAAGTGGAGAATGCCATCAATATGCACGCCGATGTGGTAGAGAGTGCCGTTGTGGGCTACCCGCACGATATCAAAGGTCAGGGCATTTATGCCTATGTAATCCTGGGTAAGTCGCTGCACGACCATGAGCTGACGCGCAAAGATATTCTGCAAACCGTGTCCCGTATCATTGGGGCTATCGCCAAACCTGATAAGATCCAGTTTGTGTCCGGATTGCCAAAGACACGTTCCGGAAAGATCATGCGCCGTATCCTGCGGAAAATTGCCGAAGGCGATACATCGAACCTCGGCGATACCTCAACACTGCTCGATCCTGCGGTCGTGGACGAGATCAGAGACGGAGCGATGTAGGTAAAAGTTGTAAAGGAGGCGGCTTCCCTAAACCTTATCTGTGTTACTCCTGTTGTTAAAAGAAAACATATAACTATGGGAGAATTAAAATGGCAGGGCCGATGGAATGAAATCAAAGGCAAGGTAAAGCAGGAATACGGTGATATGACCGACGATGACCTTACCTACGAAGAAGGAAGAGATGAAGAACTCCTCGGCAAGCTTCAAAAGAAAACCGGAAAAGCCAGGGATGAAGTTGTCAACTGGCTGAATAGTCTTTAAAAAAGTGGAAAGGGCTGCGATGCAGCCCTTTCTTTTTAGGTTCCCACAGAGCCCTCGGATATAGATCGAAGGGTCTTCGTTCGGTCATCCTACGTCTTTTGACGTAGGATGACTGAACCAGAAGCGAACATGACCTTAGGCTGTACCTTTTCAGGTTTGCGCAGCAGTTCCGCAATAATGGAATGATAGATGGATGCGCCCGGCGGGAAGCGGGCGGCCCACGCTGCTTTCTGCACGGGGTCTTTAATTACTGCCGACGCGAAAGCCGCGGCACGTGCCATGCGGCTTTGTTCTTGCAGCTGCGATTCCGTAAAAACAATATTGCTCATGTCAGGAAAGGCCGTAAGCACGATCTTATCCGTGTATTGTTTCACAACAACGGTTTTCTCTATGTGCCCGCTGTACCCCTTTAATAATGGATTTTTTAAGATTGCCATAATTTTAAAATTCAAAACGTTAACACTAATTGGTTTTAATAGTGATACATTACGGCACGCAATAGTAACCTTATCGGGTAAATTTTTGCG
Organism: Sphingobacteriaceae bacterium; assembly: GCA_036405495.1. Taxonomy (GTDB): domain Bacteria; phylum Bacteroidota; class Bacteroidia; order Sphingobacteriales; family Sphingobacteriaceae; genus DASWTL01. The sequence goes on from DASWXL010000202.1 coordinate 8,776, forward strand.
ACGTTCACAATGGGGAGGTAACAGCCTTTGACAATTTGAAATTGTCAGCGCAACGAGTGTTGAAAAGTTAACAATGCAAAATGGCATACCGTTTACCAAGTAACTTACCTAAACCTTATATGAGACAACTTTACCTCATGAGGATAACATTTCCGGTTATCCTTTTTTTATTCGGCACAATTAACGCCTATGCGCAACCGGCAGGGGCAGACCTGTACAATGCCATTAATGCCGGCACCTTAAGCGCCGGAAGTACATCTACGGACACCAAAAACAATTCGCCCTCCAACGGCTATGGCAATGACATCGGGCAACTCTCCGACGATATTTATTACCGGTTTACACCGGGCAGTTCTGCCGAACAATAAACTAAAAAATTTAAAGATTACACGAACGGGCATTTAAGCAATACCAAACAGATTATTGTCGATACGACCTGCTTTTTTCTTTTGCATTTTCATAGTTAGATAACTTTCTGAGTGACTGGTGTTATTTGCAAATGACGAGATTTAAATATTATCTTAGTTATAGTTATAAACCCAAGCCAAATATCATGACGAAATATTTATTATCCATGCTC
>DASWXL010000203.1:0-8235 GCA_036405495.1 Sphingobacteriaceae bacterium
AGATGTCCGAAACGGATCGTCCGGCCTCCTGTGAGGATAAAATTTTGATGATTTGTGACTCGGTAAAGTTGCTTTTTTTCATTTCCCTAAATTTATAAACTACTATTCTTATTATCGTAGCTGTTTTTAGGGAAGATTACACTCACGCCAAAAGCGTGGGCCTTGCTTATTCGTGTTCAGGTCTCCTACGGCCTCAGTTACGGTAAGTGGGGTTCCACGCTTTTACCTTTTATTGGGAAGCCCCTTACTCAGACTCATAATTGACAATTTTAAGATCAAATATGAGTGCAGAAATCAACCCTTCTAAAAATCAAAACGCAGCTTACGACCAGCTGTCCGAATTCTTCGACCAGTACACCCTCCCGGAAAGCAAAGCCATGCTCTGGAAGTGGTTCAAAGCCACCGTTACCGGCAGCTTTTCTGCGCCTGATGAACAGGAGCAGCTGAGTCTGGTGGAAAAAGAAAACATTGTCACCTACTACGAGCGGATGAATGCTCTCCTGGATGCTATTCATGCCTTAAAACACAGAACGACAAGTAATGAAAATCATCAGCGGCCATATTGAATGCCAGGTATTCGCTCTCTTTGTGATGGCCGCTGTGATGTATGCTGGTATTAAGCGAAATCCCGAATAGGAATTAAAGGCCGGCAGGAGAAGTCATTGTTTAAGTTGTGATTATTACGCCTGCCGGTTTGTTTTTAACGTCGTCTCCTGCTCGCTTCGCATAGCTTAGGGTGACGGCAACAGTTCTTCCACTAACCAATTTCTAACCAAAATAATTAACCAATGAAACGAAAAATTGGCTTAACGGCCACTCCTATGCCAAAAAATTGGGCAAGGGCAATATATATAATCGGTAAGCGAAAGCTTCGAAAAGTTGACCATAATGTCGTCATCGCATTCGTTGCAGTGATTATCCTCCTATTGCAGATGTTCATCATCGTTACTGCCGTAAATGCCCAGGAAAAACCGAAAGGTCTTCAAATAGGCGATAACATTCCGGATGTGACCATTACCAACATTATTAACGCCCCCGCCTCTTCTGTAAAAATTTCAGACTTCAAAGGCAAGCTGCTGATCCTGGACTTCTGGGCTACATGGTGCTCGCCTTGTGTGGCGATGATCCCTAAAATGGAAAACCTCAAAAAGGAGTTTGGCGATAAAGTGGTCTTTATGCCGGTAACCTATCAGAGTGAAAAGGAGATCAGCCGTTTCGTTAAAAAGATCAGGGATCAGATGGACATTAAAATAACTACCGCAACAAGTAATAAGGATCTGGCTGTGTTATTCCCGCACCGGGAACTGCCCCACTATGTGTGGATCGACGGCAACGGCGTTGTTCAGGCAATCACTTCACATATGGAGGTAACATCCGCAAACATCACGAAGATGCTCGCAAAAACGGATCTCCGGTTAGCTACCAAAAACGACGGTCGAATACCCTATGAACGGAATAAACCTTTCCTGATCGGTGGAAATGGAGGCGATGGAAGCAATTTAAAATACCACTCAGTTTTTGCAAACTATACGGAAGGATTACCTTCTCGCTCGGAAGTTTCGGTTGACAAGCTCGGCAATACCAGAATAACGGCCACCAATACTAGTATCATCAACCTATACCGGCTGGCATTCAGCGGCCGAACGACCGAATTTATTCCGGCAAATCGCAGAGTAGTTGAGGTGACAGATCCCGATCCGTTGGTATGGAATGAAGCATCATCCGGTTACAAGGACTGGAAGATGAAACACGGCGGTTCATATGAACTGATCCTGCCCCCGAATCTTAAAGAAAAGGCTTTTAACATTATGAAGGCCGATCTGGACAGACTCTTCCCCCAATATAACGCTACCGTAGAAAAACGAAAAGTACCTGCTTTGGTACTGAAGCGGACTTCGGCTGAAGATAAGCTGAAGCCGGGAGGCGACAAGCCGTATCTGCAGTACGATCCCTTTGGATTTTCCATGAAGAACAAGACACTGGATAACCTCCTGGTTCAGCTGGCGGTGATCTATCTGCAAAAATCACCCTACCCCATCTTAGACAGAACCGGCTATTCCGGCAAGGCCGACCTCACCATCAGTGCGAGTATGTCCGATGTAAAATCAATCAACAAAGCGCTGGAGCAATACGACCTGCAATTGGTCCGGGAACACGCGGAAGTTGATATGCTGATAATAAGAGATAGCAAAACGAACTAGTCAGGCGACAACCAAAACCAACATCATGAAAAGAATTCTACAATTAACGATCATATTACTGACCCTGCACGGGATGTGCGAGGCTCAGCAGATCATCCGCGGGAAGGTTATTTCCGCCGATGACAGGCTCCCTTTGCCGGGAGCTTCAGTAAAATTGAATGGGACGTCTTTGGCTGTAACCGCCGATACTGAAGGACGGTTCTCGCTTGCGATTACTGCATCGGATTCCCTTTTAACAATCTCCTATATCGGCTATAAAACGAAGGAGATCCGTTTACGAGGACTGACAGAAATATTGGTGGCTCTGGAGCCATCCCCGAACACTTTACGTGAAGTGGTCGTATCCACCGGATATCAGTCCGTCCCCCGGGAAAGGGCCACGGGTTCCTTTTCTCAGGTTGACGGTGACCTGCTTAACCGTACGATATCTACCGGTGTACTGAGCAGGCTTGACGGGGTAGTAAGCGGACTGGTGTTTAACCGGAATAATCTAAAGAACGATATCAGCATTCGCGGCCGGAGTACCATTTTTGCGAACTCCCAGCCGCTTATCGTACTGGATAACTTTCCGTATGAGGGGGATATTGAGAACATCAATCCGAATGACATAGAAAGCGTTTCTGTACTGAAGGATGCTGCAGCGGCTTCTATCTGGGGTTCCCGGGCTGGGAACGGCGTAATCGTGATCATCACCAAAAAAGGCAGCAACAACCGGCCGTTACAGGTATCCTTTTCCTCAACAGTTACTTCGGGAGCCAAACCGGACCTGTTCTATGAAGATCGTATGTCGACCGCTGATTTCATTGAAATGGAAAAGACGCTTTTTGTGAAGGGATATTATCAAAGTGCAGAGACATCGATCAATAAAGCGCCGCTAACACCGGTCGTGGAGCTCCTGATTGCTAAACGTGACGGAAAGATGGCTGCTGCCGATGCGGACGCGCAAATAGAGGCATTAAAAAGCCTGGATGTCCGGGATGATTTCACCCGACACCTGTACCGCAACAGCCTCAATCAGCAATATGCCTTCAACCTGAACGGCGGAAGCGAGAAACAACGGTATTATGTGTCGGCCGGCTACGATAAGAACCTGCAGAATGCTGTTGGTAATGATTATGGCCGTATCACGCTAAATGCTTCGAATACTTATTCGCTGCTGCAAAGCAAACTGGACCTGACCACCGGCATTTTATTTACACAGAGCAACAGCCGGAACAATAATCCCGGAGCCGGAGCCATACGGTTTGATTCAGGCAATGATTTTATATACCCGTATGCACGGCTGGCGGACGAAAGCGGAAGTCCTCTTGCCATTACCCATGGTTACAGAAACGCGTTTATCCAGTCGGCCGAGTCGCTTGGAATGCTCGACTGGCAATACCGGCCACTTGACGAGATAGGGGTAGCTAATAACAGGGCTTCCTTAACGGATTACAAGGTCAATGCAGCGCTTAAATACCGCTTGCCGCTGGATTTTACTGCTGAAGTCCTCTACCAGTATGGCAGCGGGTTAAACGAAAGAACGAACCTGCAAAGCGAAGAAAGCTACTATACCCGGGACATGATCAATAAGTTCACCATGCTAAACAGCAACGGTTCCTTGGCCAGAAACCTTCCTTTCGGCGGCATTCTTAACAAAAACCAACAGGAATACACGAGCCATAACTTTCGGGCTCAGCTGAACTACTCGAGGAACTGGCTGGCAAAACATAGCGTTTCAGCACTGGCCGGCTGGGAAGTCAGAGATCTGCATACCAGCGGCACCTCGAGCATCACTTATGGTTATAATTCTGAAAACGCTACCGGTGCAATAGTTGACTACCTCAATTCATACAGTTTGTTTTACAATCCGGCAGCATCCTCCCGGATACTGTATGGCGACGGAATGTCGGAACTGGTGGACCGCTTTATTTCCTGGTATGGCAACGGATTGTACGCCTATAAAAGTCGATATACGTTCTCTGCCAGCGCAAGGCTTGACCAGTCCAATTTGTTTGGGGTGGAAACGAACCAGAAAGGTGTGCCATTGTGGTCGGCCGGCATGAAATGGAATGTGGCCCGGGAGGATTTTTATAATCTGAAATGGCTTCCCGAACTTGCTGTACGCGCAACCTATGGTTATAATGGAAACATCGATAAAAGTGTTACCGCCTATACCACAGCCCGGCTTTACGGCAACAGCATCATAACGGCTTTACCTTATGCCCGCATCATCAATGCGCCGAACGACCGACTTCGATGGGAGCGGGTGAAGATCATAAACGGGGCTATTGACTTTGAAACCCGCAATGGAATACTTTCGGGAAGCATCGAATATTACCGCAAGCAAGGGAAAGACCTCATCGGCAATGCGCCTTTGGCTCCTACCGCCGGTATGGAAACCTTCCGGGGCAACACCGCTAACACCCAGGGCGAAGGCTGGGATGTGGCACTTCATTCCAGAAACATCGACAAAGAGTTCCAATGGGGAACAACCTTACTTTTCAGCCACGCAACAGACAAAGTAACCGGTTACAGTGAGCGCTCAACAGTCAACAACTATATGCGGTATGGCAGCGGATCGGGCAACCGGAATCTGATCTATCCGCTGGAAGGAAGGCCATTGTATGCCATATACAGCTATCGCTGGGCAGGCCTTGATCCGCAAACGGGTAACCCGCAGGGTTACGCTGACGGTCAGGTAAGCAGGGATTATACAGCCATTATTAACGGATCAACGCCGGATAACGTGGTTTATCATGGTTCTGCACGTCCGCTCGTGTTTGGCGCCTTGCGAAACACTTTTTCATGGAAGCGATTCTCTGTATCGGCTAATATCAGCTATCGGTTAGGGTACTACTTCAGAAGGCAGTCGGTCGACTACTCGCGGGTGCTGGCCGGTGAAGGCGGGCATGGCGACTACTCCCGGCGGTGGCAGAAACCGGGTGACGAGGACATTACAAGCGTACCTTCATTGCCTGCTGTGAGCAATGTTAATCGCGATAACCTGTACTTGTTCTCTGAAGCCCTGGTAGAAAAAGGCGACCACATCAGACTGCAGGATATCAATATCAGCTACGATCTGAAGAAGGCGGATATCCCTTCGCTTCCTTTTTCAAAAGCGAGGCTATTTCTGTATGCAGGAAACCTTGGAATGATATGGCAAGCGAATGATGCTGGCCTGGATCCGGACTACCTGGCCGGGCCGCCGCCAAGAACCATAGCAGCGGGATTGAGAGTGGATTTTTAATGAATTGAATGACTTAAAAACTTCAAGCAATGAAAATTTTTATAATTATACCCATCGCAGTAATATGCCTCACACTTCTTTCCTGTGAAAAAAGCTTCCTGGAGGCAAAGCCGGACAAGGCATTAGTTGTGCCTCGTACGCTGGAAGACTTCCAAAACCTGATGAATGACGATGCGATTATGAACGTCGCAAGTGGCTTTGGCGTTATCGGTGCAGACAATTATTACACCACTGATGCCGGCTGGACAGCACTGAGAAGCCCCGTTGAAAAGAACGGGTATATCTGGGCTGCCGATATCTATGAAGGCACGACAACGAGTAGCTGGAGCACTCCCTATGAACAGGTCTTCAAAGCTAACGTTGTACTTGAAGGTCTGGATAAGATAACGGTTAAATCAAGCCAGGAAGCAGAATGGAAGCGATTGAAAGGAAGTGCGCTTTTCTATCGTGCGTACGCCTTCTACCATCTTTCGCAAATTTTTGCAGCGCCGTACGACCAGCAGACAGCGGGTAAAAGTCTGGGAATCCCCCTTAAACTTTCGGCCGATATTAACGATGTTCCGCGACGAGGTACTCTGCAGCAAACATATGATCAGGTCATTGGTGATCTCATGATGGCGAAAACGCTGCTCCCGAGGCTGTCGGATTATAAAACAAGACCATCCAAAGCTGCCGCATTTGCGCTTCTGGCACGGATCTACCTGAGCATGGAGGATTACGAAAAAGCCGGTACTTATGCTGACTCGTGTCTGAACGTGCAAAGTTTCCTTCAGGATTACAATAAGCTTTCTACAACCGCAGCGCGACCGATTACGCGAACTAACCAGGAGATCATTTATCAGAACCGGTTTATTTCGCATGGAATATTCACTTCCACCGCTACGATTATTGACAGTAATCTTTACCGTTCATATTCTACCAACGATCTCCGGAAAAGGATCTTCTTTAACGACAGGGGCAATGGCGTGATCAATTTTAAAGGCTCTTATGATGGCACCACCAATCTGTTTGGCGGCCTGGTGACTGATGAAATGTACCTGATCCGTGCTGAGTGTTATGCGCGTGCCGGTAAAGCCGTAGACGCAATGAATGACCTCAATACGCTGCTGGCTACCCGATGGAAAACGGGCACATTTGTGAGGCTGACTGCTCCGGCAGCTGAAGATGCTTTGAAGATTATCCTTGATGAAAGGAGAAAAGAGTTGGTGTTTCGTGGTTTGCGATGGAGTGATTTGAGGAGGTTAAATAAAGATCAGCGGTTCTCAGTGACACTGACACGAAAAGTCAACGGATCAACTTACAGCCTGGCACCAAACGATAAGCGGTATGTGTATCCGATACCGAATGAGGAGATTGTAATGAGTGGAATTGAGCAGAATGAGAGGTAGAAAACGAAGGCCGCGGAATACGCGGCCTTCGTTTCCTATCAAAACCTTTTTGACCTTTCACAATCGAGTTTTCAGAGTTAATAAAATAATGAGTTTGGGATGGAGAATTAATGTGGTGGTCGATTGAATATAAACACTTGGTGTAATAAACGCTAAATCGGCAACTTAACCCAGAACAGTAACGTAGCTTTATTTAACCAAATAAACTTTTATGAAAAGAATTTTATTAACCATTGGAACCGTCAGTGTCCTCCTGCTTTCCTGCCAGAAGGATACAAATTCTCCACAACAACCCGAAAAAGTTGAGCTATCTTCAAAAGTGGCCATTTCGGAAAACAAGAAAAAAATTGATGATGGCCTCGATCTGATTGCCAAGAACCTGGCAGCATCATTTAGCAAAAAAGAACTGCGACACTTTGTAAAAAAACAAGCTTTAAAAAAATTTGACGGCGATTTTGATATTCTTTACAAGGATATCAAATCGGTACAAATCAATGGTAAGTCCTTTCAAGATCATCTCGTGGGATCAAATGGAGCATCGGAGTCGGATGAAGCCGTTTTCAATCAACTCAAGGAAATCGGCTCAAATCTTCCGCTACTGAACATTTCGGTTCCGGTAAATATTGAAAAGTGGGATCCAGACCATTTTACGCCGTTAGTTGCCATACGGTCGTCCGATTACAACGAAAAAACAACGAAAAAAATTAAAGCATATGACAAAAATGGTATAGTTCACTGGCTTGATGCGAAGAAAGATCCCGAATTCCCTGTGGTAGCCGTAAGCCTAAATGAAAGAACATTTGTTACACTGGCCGGTAAAGTTGAACTAAAAAAAGGCTTTGAGCCAGGTGCTATAACGCCGCCCCTCACCGGTGCAGGGAAACAAAATGGATAGAGACAGAATTATGACCGCTCCGCCAGAAGATGGAGGTGATGGCGGAGGCGGTGGCGATAGTGGTCCTACTATTACCCAGTGGTGCAGAAAAAACAATTACCACGAATTTCTTACCGCAATAAATTGTACAGATATTTCACAATATGAAGGGTGGATAGCAGGAGATCCCGAATTACGTCTAGTGTTTGTACCGAATTTCAGTAACTCTACTTTGCCATATCCCATCGAAGTTCGTTTTAAACCAAGCAGAAGCCAGGTAAGTAATCAATGGTATTATCTTACGCAGCAATTGCATGTTTGGAACCTCGAACAATATGGCGAGGATGTTGCGTTCTTATGGCATGAGGAAGACTCTGACCTAAACGGAAAAACGTTGATGCAGGGGGTGGCGAGCGCGTTTAAACAATTAATTCCGCAGCCCGGAGCCAATCCAATTCCGTCTGGTGTAATTAACCAGACTAATTTATTAAACTGGGGCATTGCGATTTCAACTTTGGCGGCAAGTATTCAGGTAGATGAAAC
>DASWXL010000204.1:0-3051 GCA_036405495.1 Sphingobacteriaceae bacterium
CATTGCGATGGGTGTAGTCCAGGGCCTGTATACAGCGGCCTGAAGGGGTATAGTATTTTGCCACCGTTACCTTGACCAGGCTGTTGTAGGGTAAATTAAACGTTTGCTGCACCAGCCCCTTTCCAAAACTACGCTGGCCGATAACGACGGCACGGTCCAGATCCTGTAGAGAACCTGCCACAATTTCCGATGCGGATGCAGAACGGCTGTTCACTAAAACCACCAGCGGAAGGTTAGGTTCGACTGGCGCTGTCTGCGTTTTATAGCTGATGGTCTTTTCACGGTTGCGGCCTTTCTGCATAACCACCAGCACATCACGATCAACGAAAAGATTAACGATCTTGACAGCCTCCTGCAATATTCCCCCACCGTTGTTGCGCAGATCGAGCACCAGACCGTTCAAATCATTTTTTCTCAGGGTCATCAGAGCGTCTCTTACTTCCTGACCGGAGTTTTCGAGAAATTTATCCAGCTTGATATAACCTACGTTTCCCTGGAGCATACCCGAATAAGAAACATTGGGCTGACGGATCTCTTCCCGCATCATGTTCTTCTCAAAAGGCCGGGCAATCCCTTCACGAACCAGAAGGAGCTTTACCGGGGTTCCCTTGGGGCCTTTCAGCATCTGACTTACCTGGTCGCCTTCTTTTCCTTTCATCGGTATACCGTTAATGGAAACGATCTCATCGCCGGCACGAACGTCGGCCTTCTGAGCCGGAAAACCCAAAAACGGATCCGTGACAATGACCTTTCCGCCCTTGTTCATAACAGTAGCGCCAATACCGCCATACTGGGTACTGACGTACTTCATTTTATAGTCTTCGATGTCCGACTCCTGCACATACTCGGTGTACGGATCCAGATCCTCGAGCATTGCGTCAATACCGGTTTTTATCAAACGCGACGAGTTGACATCATCTACATAATTAATATTAAGCTCTTTATATACAGAAGCGAAGATGTCGAGGTTCTTGGTAACCTGAAACAGATCTTCAGAAAATGCGAAGGAACATGCAGCAGCAGCGATCGACCCTGCTACTATCGCTTTTTTTAGAGACACCCTTACACGCGTAATATTCTTAGCCATACCCTTTGATTTACATCTAAAAGTACGAAAAAGCGGGCCGTTTTGTTGTCGACCCGGGTGTAATTAAAATATTACTGTTATTAGAGGCGGTTATTGTCGAGGTCGAGCAGCCCCTTTTTAAGCGTAAATACAACATAGTCACGGCTACGCTTCACCCGTTCCATTAATCTACAGATCAATTGCTCCTCCTGTCCGGCCTCATACGCCAGATCTTCATCTGAAAGCTCTCTGTATTTCCTTTTTAGTTTTAGCTTTAAAAGCGCCCAATCCTGGTTGCTGATACTGATCTCTGCCATATTTATTTGCTGTTACAAAAGTATGAATTTTATCGTCTTTGCCATATACACAGCTAATGTTTGCCGAACTGGCATATTTTTGGCGTGTGGTAAGTTACAGCACCTATTAAACTTAAGATTATGAAAAAGACCATTTTACTTAGCTGCCTGTTTATTGCAACAACAGTGGCAGCATTTGCACAATTACCATCGTTCACATTCGGGATCAAGGGCGGCTTAAACGTTTCGAAACTAAATGCCGATTTTGCCAGGGAAGAAAACCGGCTCGGCTATCAGGTGGGGGCCTTTGCCCGCATCGGCGGATTAGGGCTTTATGTACAGCCTGAAGCTTACGTAGGAAGTAAGGGAAGCAAGTTCATTCAGGTTACGCAGGATAACAATACTACAGTGGAAGCTGACGGAAAAGTAAACTTTACGACGCTTGATATACCCTTGTTGCTGGGAACGAAGATCGGCCCCAAGAATTTCAACGTCCGCTTTATGTCCGGCCCCGTGGTATCTTTTGTGCTGAATGAAGAAACCACGTTCAATCAAGCCTATAACCAGGCCACCGACTTTCAAAATTATAAAGATCAGACCTGGGCCGGGCAGGTAGGCGCCGGTGTAGACGTAGGAAATCTGACCATCGATGCCCGCTATGAAGTCGGATTAAGCAATATCAGCCGGAGTGACAAATATGATCAACGGGCCAATTTATGGCACTTGAGCCTGGGCTATAAATTGTTCTGATTTTGAAAAGCTAAAAAGAAAGCCGCCGGGTATGGATCCGGCGGCTTTCTTTTTTCTGTTAGTTAGCCGGGTCGGCGGGGGTATTAGGGTTATTATCCCGCTCTGTGAACGGATACGGGAAGAACAGCCTTGTTCGTTCAGATGCGGGTCTGTTAAAACGGCGCATGTCTTCGAGCTTCAGGCCCGACATAAACAACTCGATGCTGCGATGCTTGTAGATCTGCTCGAGTAACTGGCCCTGATCCAGAGGACCTGTCAATGGAGGCAATCCGGCGCCCACACCAAGAGGATCTGATGCCGGTGTTTTGGTCACTACGTTATTCAGTTGAATGAGAGCGTTACCGGGATCATCAAGGCGTGCATAAGCTTCCGCTTTTATTAACATCATCTCACCCGGCAAGTACACAGGGAAAGGAGTTGTTCCGGTTGCGCCGAAACCATCGATGCGAACCCTTGGTAGAATTGTCGGATTGATTGAAGTATAGAACGGCACCCGCTGATCTGCCGGATCAGGCGCCAATGAAGGAGGAAGTCCCAGCTGCTCATTCAACGGCTGAAACACGTTATTCGTAGACGTAGCTACTTCAAATATGGGATTTAAGGTGAGGGCATCGAAGCTGAATACGGAGGCCACATTCAGATCAACACTGTTCGCGGCAGATAAGGCCCGCTCATTATCTCCCGAAAACAACGCATAACGCGCCTCAAGAGCATGAAGGGTATTCGGAATATCGATCCCCTCAGGGATATTACCCAAAAAGGCCGGACTGATCGGATTAGCAGTTATAGCCGCCTGGGCTCTGTCGATCGCGGCAATGGCTTCGGCAAACCCCTGCATTCGGGGCACAAAAGTGACGTTTTGCCCGACACCGGCAGGAATATTTTCCCAAAACATAGAAAGGTTGCCTAACGACAGTGCCTTAAAAATAGTGGCATACG
>DASWXL010000205.1:0-7320 GCA_036405495.1 Sphingobacteriaceae bacterium
AATAACGTTTCGGCGGACGATCTTCTTACACTTATCTATACATCAGGCACGACCGGAACCCCCAAGGGCGTGATATTGACGCACGAGAACCTGTTGGCGAACGTAAAAGCATCCGCCGTTCTTTATCCCAGACATTTTACCAGAGCGTTAAGCTTCCTTCCTCTCTGCCATATTTTCGAGCGGATGGTCGTATATATGTATTTTTATCTCGGCATTTCTGTTTATTATGCCGAAAGTCTGGATACCATCGTGGCCGACATCAACGACGTCAAGCCACATGGCTTTACTACAGTTCCAAGGCTCCTTGAAAAAGTTTACGACCGCATTGTGGCAAAGGGAACGGCGCTGACAGGTATAAAAAGGAAGTTATTTTTCTGGGCTCTGGACCTCGGATTACGCTATGAACTTTACGGCAAGAACGGGGTATGGTACGAGATGCAGCTTTTTCTGGCCAATAAGCTGATATTCAAAAAGTGGAGAGAGGCGTTGGGTGGCAACATTGTTGCGATCGTGTCCGGTGGCGCGGCATTGCAGCCCAGGCTGGCGAAGGTGTTCTGGGCGGCGAAAATTCCGGTGATGGAAGGCTACGGGCTTACGGAGACTTCTCCGGTTATTGCAGTGAACGGCCTGGAGGCAGGGCAGATCATGTTCGGAACCGTTGGTAAACCTTTAAGCAACGTGGAGGTCAGGATTGCGGAGGATGGTGAAGTGCTTTGCAAAGGCCCTAGTGTCATGAAAGGATACTACCGCAGGCCCGACTTAACGGCTGATGTGATCGACGCTGATGGATTCTTTCATACCGGGGATATCGGGGTGCTCACACCAGATGGATTTTTGCGCATTACCGACCGTAAGAAGGAGATCTTTAAGACCGCAGGCGGCAAATATATCGCCCCGCAGATGCTTGAGAATAAATTTAAGGAGTCAACCCTGATAGAACAAGTGCTCGTTGTCGGAGAAAATCGTAAATTTCCTTCGGCATTGATAGTGCCTGCGTTTCCGGCGCTGGAAGAATGGTGCCGTGCTGAGGGACTGTCGTTCACGTCGCGGGATGAGATGGTGAGGAGCCCGCGGGTTATCGGGATGTATGAGAACGAAATTGACCGCTTTAATCAGGAATTCGGGAAGTGGGAGCAGGTGAAGAAGATCGTTCTGCTTTCAAAAGAATGGACCATAGACGGCGGCGAAATGACACCTAAACTGAGTTTGAAACGAAAAGTTATCTTAGAGCGTAACCAAAGCCTTATTGACAATATTTATAAAAATGCTGAACAGATCGAATTGCTCAAATAAAAACTACACCAACAAGAATTTATTATCTGTCTTTTTCCTGGTCGTTATTCTTTCGTTATTAACGATCGTTCCTTCCTGCGTAAGCGGCCAGTTAGGTCAGAAAGCCAGTTCGGAATATCGCAATGGAATGGTGGTCTCTGCACATCCCCAGGCTTCGGCGGTGGGAATTGAAATTTTGAAGAAGGGTGGAAATGCGGTTGATGCTGCCGTTGCAGTTCAGTTCGCACTTGCGGTTGTATATCCTAATGCGGGCAATATCGGCGGCGGAGGATTTTTCGTTTACCGGTCGGGCGGCGGACAAACTGCAACTCTTGACTTCCGTGAAAAGGCGCCGGGGAAGGCATCGCGTGATATGTATCTTGATGCTTCCGGTAATCCGATAACGGACAAGAGTTTGTACGGCCATCTTGCCGCCGGAGTTCCGGGCAGCGTCGACGGAATGGTTAAAGCACATCAGAAATTTGGAAAGCTCAAATGGGCAGATGTGGTTCAGCCGGCCGTAAACCTGGCGAAGAACGGCTTTACGATAACCGAAATGCAGGCCCGGGAATTGAATGGTAACCAAAAATCTTTTAAGAAGTACAATCCCGGAAAGGAATATTTTGTTCGTGAAGGCGAATATAGGGCTGGGGAGGTGGTTAAACAACCTGATCTCGCAAAGACGTTCGAACTAATCCGTGACAAAGGTCGCGATGGATTTTATGATGGTGAGGTTGCGGCGCTGATCGTAGCTGAAATGAAGAGCGGCGGCGGTTTAATCAGCAGGGAGGATCTGAGAAATTATGAGGCCGTATGGCGGGATCCGATCATAGGCGACTACAAAGACTATAAGATCATTACAATGCCGCCACCATCCAGCGGTGGTATTGCCCTGATGCAATTGCTCAAATCAGTAGAGACCTATCCGTTAAAAAGGTGGGGGCATAATTCAGATTCGACGGTGCAGGTCATGGTTGAAGCCGAAAGAAGGGTTTACGCCGACCGTGCGACGCATCTGGGCGATCCGGATTTTTATAGGGTTCCTCAACAACAACTCATAACATCAGCCTACTCCCGTGCCAGAATGAATGATTTTAATTGGGAAAAGGCCACTATCAGCTCGGATATCAAAGCCGGTGATGCCGCTCCTTTCGAAAGTACCGAAACAACGCATTTTTCTATTGTTGACCGCGAAGGCAATGCCGTTTCAGTAACCACAACCCTGAACGGATCTTATGGCTCGAAGGTTTTTGTTAAAGGCGCAGGGTTCCTGCTGAATAATGAGATGGATGATTTTTCGGTGAAACCGGGATCGCCGAATATGTATGGCCTGGTTGGCGGGGAGGCAAATGCTATTGCGCCGGGAAAACGTATGCTTAGCTCCATGACGCCTACTATTGTTGAGAAGAATGGTGACCTCTTTATGGTTGTTGGCACTCCCGGGGGCTCTACGATCATTACTTCTGTTTTTCAAACCATCCTGAATGTGATCGAATTTGACAAATCTATGCAGGCAGCGGTAAATGCGAAACGTTTCCATCATCAATGGCTTCCTGACAACGTGAGGACCGAAAAAGAAGCGCTGGACAGTTTGACTCTCCATACGCTTAAGCAGAAAGGCTATCAGATCCTTGAAGGGGGTAATATCGGACGTGTTGATGCGATCCTGAAAACCAGGTGGGGGTATTACCAGGGGGGAGCAGATCCACGGGGCGACGATACAGCTATCGGCTGGTAAATGTGAATTTTAATTTATGCTATGCTTGCATAGCATTTTTTATTTCAATAAATTTGTTATGTATGCATAGTATCGAATGAAGCAGGAAGAGACGATAGATTATTTCCTTAAGGTGGTTTGGCAATCTGTAGCTAACTCATACAATCAGATCGCCTCAGGCTTTGGTATCACACAGGCTCTGGGTTATGCACTGATCAATATTCATGAAGAGGGAACGCCGGTGTCTCAGATAGCTTCGTTAATGGGAGTGAAATCTACCAGCTTGTCGCGTATGCTGAACAACATGGAGGAACTGGGGCTGATCTACCGGGAAGGCAATCAGGCGGATAAACGCTCCGTAAAAATTTTTCTTACCGACTTTGGTAAAGAAAAGCGCCAGATAGCTAAAGAGGTGGTTCGCAGATTTAACGAATACCTGAATGCTCATATTCCCGAATCCGAACGGGTGCAGCTTATTAAAACGCTTAGCAGGGTCAATCAGCTGACCTTAGCCTATAATGACCAGAACATGGGGAAGCATAAATCGTAAAAATTTGAACTTTCAAACATTCATCATATGAATCGAAGTATAAAAAAGGTAGCAGTTTTAGGATCGGGTATCATGGGTTCCCGTATTGCCTGTCACTTTGCAAACATCGGCGTTGAAGTTTTGCTGTTGGATATCGTTCCAACGGAGCTGAAGGAGGACGACTCCGATACCCTGACTGCCGTAAGTAAGGTCGAAAGGAATAAGATCGTAAACAGCGCATTGGAGTTTGCCGTCAAATCAAATCCTTCGCCGGTCTACTCAAAAAAAGTATTGAACCGGATCACAACCGGCAACTTTGAGGACAACATGAAGGATATCGCCTCATCCGATTGGACGATCGAGGTCGTGGTAGAGAACCTTGATATTAAGAGGAAGATATACGACCAGGTGGAACAATACCGTAAGCCCGGGACTTTGATCACTTCGAATACTTCGGGTATTCCTATCCATTTGATGGCTGAGGGACGGAGCGACGATTTCAGAGCCCACTTTTGCGGTACGCACTTTTTTAATCCGCCTCGCTATCTGCGGCTTCTGGAGATCATCCCTACTCCGGAAACCCAACCGGAGATCGTCGATTTCCTGTTAGCGTACGGAGATAAGTTTTTGGGTAAAACGACAGTCCTTTGTAAGGATACACCTGCATTTATCGCTAACCGGGTTGGGGTTTACAGTATTATGGCCCTGCTCCATCTGGTTGAAAAAATGGATTTGACGGTCGAGGAAGTTGATAAATTTACCGGACCGGTTCTTGGGCGCCCCAAGTCGGCTACATTCCGCACCACGGACGTCGTAGGACTCGACACGATGATCAATGTCGCAAACGGCCTTTATCAAAATCTTCCCGATGACAAATCGCGCGAGCTCTTCAAACTACCCCGGTATGTAAAAAGCATGCAGGAGAATAAATGGTTGGGCGACAAGACCGGTCAGGGCTTTTATAAGAAGATCAAAGGACCGGACGGAAGAAGCGAAATTCTTGCGCTGGACCTGAAAACGTTAGAATACAAGCCGCAACAAAAAGTAAGGTCCGCTACACTGGAGGCTACCAAGCCGGTTGAGGATCTTCGGGAACGGATGAAGGTCTATGCAAAGGGGACCGATAAGGCTGCTGAGTTTTTCCGCACTTCCTTTTACGGGCTTTTTGAATATGTTTCCGATCGCATTCCCGGGATATCCGACGAGCTTTATCGCATAGATGATGCCATGCGTGCAGGCTTTGGCTGGGAGCTCGGGCCGTTCGAGGTTTGGGATGCGCTTGGTGTTCCCGGGACGGTTGAATCAATGCGAGGATATCAGAATCAGGCGGCGCCGTGGGTGCTGAAAATGATCGAAAGCGGATGTACGTCGTTCTATAAAATTGAAAACGGCGTTAAGAAATATTATGATATCCCGTCAGGTGCCTACAAGCCGGTTCCGGGCAGGGAAGGTTTTATCGTTCTCGATAATATCCGGCCCACCCGGACCGTCTGGAAGAATTCGGGCACCACGATTACCGATCTTGGTGACGGCATCCTGAACCTGGAGTTCCATACTAAAATGAACACGATAGGCGGGGAGGTTATCCAGGGGATCAATAAGGCGATCGACCTTGCGGAGAAGGATTTTCGCGGCTTGGTGATCGGAAACGACGGCGCCAATTTTTCTGCGGGCGCCAATGTCGGAATGATCTTCATGATGGCCATTGAGCAGGATTGGGACGAGATCAATATGGCTGTTAAGATGTTCCAGAATACGTCCATGCGCTTGCGATATTCATCCGTGCCGGTGGTGATCGCTCCTCATAATCTGACGCTCGGCGGTGGCTGTGAATTTTGCCTTCATGCCGACCATGTTCAGCTCAATGCCGAAACGTATATGGGATTAGTGGAATTTGGTGTGGGACTTATACCCGGAGGCGGCGGAACGAAGGAATTTGCTTTGAGGGCTTCCGATGAATTCCGGGAAGGGCAGATCGAGCAAAATGTGCTGAAAGACCGGTTCCTTACCATCGGAATGGCCAAAGTGTCAACATCAGGTGAGGAGGCTTTTGAATTGGGATATCTGCAAAAGGAAAAGTACAGCATTACGATGAACCGTAACCGGCTGATCACGGATGCGAAAGAGAAGGCGATCGAACTGGCCGAAGCCGGCTATACAAAGCCTGTCCAGCGAAAAGATATCAAAGTGCTTGGCAAGCAGGGGCTGGGGATCGTTTATGCCGGAGCTAATTCTATGTATGCCGGAAAGTTCATTTCGGAGCATGACAAGAAAATATCAGAGAAACTCGGCTATGTAATGTGCGGGGGGGATCTGTCGCAACCTACATTCGTTACCGAACAATATCTGCTCGACCTGGAACGCGAAGCATTTCTATCGCTTTGCGGCGAACGAAAGACGCTGGAGCGGATTCAGAGCATATTAACCAAGGGAAAACCATTAAGAAACTAGACCATGCAAGAAGCATATATCATAGCCGGTTACAGAACCGCAGTAGGCAAGGCCCCGCGCGGAGTTTTTCGTTTTACCCGGCCCGATGATCTGGCCGCAGATGTGATTAAGCATCTGGTCGCCCAGGTTCCGAATCTCGATAAGGAGCAGATAGACGATGTGATCGTCGGAAACGCTACACCTGAAGCGGAACAGGGGCTGAACATCGCCAGAATGATATCTCTTATGGGCCTGGATACTGACAAGGTTCCCGGCGTTACTGTAAACAGATATTGTGCATCGGGACTCGAGACGATTGCCACCGCGGTAGCGAAGATCCGTTCCGGAATGGCAGACTGCATTGTTGCCGGCGGTGTTGAGATCATGTCAGGCATGCCTTTCGGCGGCTGGAAGATCATTCCGAATGCCGAGGTTGCCAAAACGCACCCGGACTGGTACTGGGGTATGGGTTTAACGGCCGAAGCAGTCGCAAAAGAATACAGCATCAGCCGCGAAGATCAGGATGAGTTTGCCTATAACTCGCACCAAAAAGCGATCAGGGCTATCGAAAATGGCCACCTGAAAGCCGGTGTAGTTCCGATAACGGTTAAAGAAACGTATCTGGATGAAAATTTAAAAAAGAAAACCCGCGAGTATGTCGTGGATACGGATGAAGGTCCGCGGGCAGATACGTCTCTGGACAAGCTGGCAAAACTAAAACCTGTTTTTGCAGCCGGTGGTGTGGTCACAGCAGGCAATTCCTCCCAAACCTCAGATGGTGCCGCTTTTGTTCTCGTGGTTTCGGAAGGCATGCTGAAGCAGTTGAACGTTGAGCCAATTGCCCGCCTGGTAAGCTATTCGGTTGCCGGTGTTCCGCCCCGGATCATGGGAATTGGTCCAATCGAAGCAATTCCGGCTGCACTAAAAAAAGCAGGCATGAATAAAGATGAACTGGACCTGATCGAACTGAATGAAGCTTTCGCGTCGCAGTCGCTGGCCATTGTTCGCGAACTTGGTCTTGATCAGAACAGGCTGAATGTGAACGGCGGAGCAATCGCTTTAGGTCATCCCCTGGGATGCACCGGAGCGAAGCTGACCGTTCAGATCCTGAACGAACTGAAGGCCCGCAATCAGAAATACGGTATGGTAACCATGTGTGTGGGAACCGGGCAGGGGGCTGCAGGAATATTTGAACTATTGAACTAACTTCTATTTAAACCTAAACAAAATGGAACTTACTGAAAAAAGCGCTATAAAAGGCGGAGAATTTATCATTCGCGAAACCCGTGCGGAAGACATCTTTATTCCGGAAGAGTTTGACGAAGAGCAGCTGATGATCAAAAAAACCTGTGAGGACTTTCTCGAAAGCGAA
>DASWXL010000206.1:0-11626 GCA_036405495.1 Sphingobacteriaceae bacterium
TTTCGTCTTCCAGGATCTCCTTTTCAATGCTTGCGAATACGGTTACCGCATTGGGATCATCAGCAAACTCCAGTTCTTTGATGATCAGCTTTCTTTTTTCCCTTTCTTTAAGGTTCTGGAACTGCCCAAGCTTATAGGAAGCCATAAGTGCGAGTAAGGTTATTACCAGAACAAAATAGCGGCTCGTATAATGCTTTTGCGACACGTATACCCGCCAACCCTGAACAAGGATCAATGTCGCAAAGAGCAGGAAAAATAAATTCAGATCAAAGAAGAATATCCGGTTCACCACAGCAATGCCCAACCAGATCAGAAAAATGATCAACCGTTCGTTGTTGGTAATGTTCAAAGACTTTCCAACAGCCACAGCTGTTTCGGTAAGTAACCAGAAATACAGCAAACTCAGGCATAAAAGCAGTATCCCCAACCAGCTTAATCCTGTTAAGTTGAGCACATTCGTAACATCGAAATTGATATTCGAACGGAAGATCAGATCATTAAATACCCGATCGATCTGATAGCCCGCCACGATCAAAGCAAAGCCGATAACAAAAAAGATCACACCACTGACCGGCCTGTTCAGGGGCTTGCGCGAAAAGCTGATCCTGAACCTGTAATAGTACATGAATGTGGCCAGCCACACGGCGACCAAAACGCTGATCAGAAAATCGCCGACGGTCTTAAAATAGGATGTAGTATAATATTGAGGATCAAAAATATCCAACGCAAAATTCTCATGTGCACTCCGATACTTTACGTTGAGATATTTAAGCACCCAAAATACGGCATACATAACCAGGATCGCCGATTTCACATAGCCCCTTTCCGCAGCCCATACGCACAGATAGGTTATCAGAACCGAAAATGATAACACCGACATTACCCACATCAGCAATTCCAGACGCGTAATAAGTGTAGTTCCGGACGATGACTTCAGTTTTACCGAGAAAAGATATTTACCATCAGTATTCTTGATGTTATACACATCACTGTCGTTGATAGAGGCGATTTCAAGATTATCATCATTGATCAGATCTTCTGAAAATGTGTTTTTCAGAAACTGGTTTGTGAAAGGATATTTAGATTTAACGGGCAGATAGCAAATGGCTGAAAAATTGCCACTACTTTTTTTGATGACCTCATACCAACCGTTATCAGACAGAATGAACGAACTACCTTCCGGGATGAACCGGTCGGTCCGGTAGTAGACCTGTATAGAATTCCAGAACCGCGGCTGGTGATCAATAAAGGTTTGAAGATAGATATTACGGTCGTCGCGGAACTCGGGGATAAAATTCAGTGCCCATTCCACATTCTTGTCGGCTGTTTTCAGTGCTCCGAAGTTTGCGCTGTCGCTAAGGAATTTTTGAATAAACTCCTCTTTGGCATGTAAGCTACGCTCCAGGATCTTAGCTTCCGAACTGAGGATCTCCTGCTTGTCGAACACTGTGTGGAAGGTAGTTGCGGTTAGGGCAAAGACCAGCGTAAGCAGAAATAACAGTATCCGGACTTTCAGCTGTGTGTTCAAATCGGGCAGGGCTTTGTAGTAAAAATAGCATAAAAAAATAAACAGGGCATAAAGCCCTGTTTATTTCAAAATGCCTGAACCGCAAAGAACCCCTAAAATGAAGCGCTTTCCGTTGGGGTAGAACGGTCTACTTTCTTTACAAGGCCCTGCAGAACGTTTCCGGGACCGACTTCCGTAAATGAGGTGGCGCCATCCTGCAGCATGTGCTGAACGGTTTGGGTCCAACGCACCGCACCGGTCAGCTGGGCGATGAGATTATGTTTGATACTAGCCGGAGCTTTGTACGGCTTAGCATCAATATTCTGATAGATGGGGCACACCGGCTCATTGATTGTCACTGCTTCAATGGCAGCCTGCAGTTCGACGCGCGCCGCTTCCATCAATGGAGAGTGAAATGCACCGCCAACATTCAGTTTAAGGGCACGTTTTGCGCCTGCTGCCGTTAACAGTTCGCATGCCTTATCGATGCCTTCAATTGAACCGGAGATCACCAGCTGGCCGGGGCAGTTATAGTTTGCGGGAACAACGACGTCAGAAACACGCTGACAAACATCCTCAACGGTAAAGTCGTCGAGACCCAATATCGCAGCCATGGTGGACGGCTGAAGTTCGCAGGCTTTCTGCATCGCGTTCGCCCGTGCCGCTACCAGCCGGAGGCCGTCTTCAAAAGTAAGCGCGCCGGCAGCTACAAGGGCTGAAAACTCGCCCAGTGAATGCCCGGCAACCATATCGGGCTGAAAATTACTGCCCATAACCTTTGCCAGAATAACCGAGTGTAAGAAGATCGCCGGCTGGGTAACATTCGTTTGCTTCAGATCCTCATCGGTTCCGTTAAACATCATGTCGGTGATCCGGAAGCCCAGGATCGCATTAGCCTTTTCGAATAGTTCTTTGGCTTCTTCTGATTGATCGTAAAGGTCCTTACCCATCCCCACGAACTGCGCTCCCTGGCCTGGAAATACAAATGCTTTCATTAACTTTTTATTTAATCGAGACTTGCTGTTATTAATCGTAAAAATTCCGAGCGGGTTTTTTCATGAATAAACTCGCCGGTAAATGCGGATGTGGTAGTTACGGAGTTCTGTTTTTGTATCCCCCGCATTGACATACACAGATGCCGGCATTCAATTACTACCGCCACGCCTGCAGGTTGTAACGTATCCTGGATGCAGTCCCTGATCTCGTTGGTCAGCCTTTCCTGAACCTGTAAACGACGGGCAAATGCGTCAACCACTCTTGGAATCTTACTTAAACCCACGATATGACCATTGGGGATATACGCCACATGTGCTTTACCGAAAAACGGCAGCATATGGTGTTCGCACATAGAATAAACCTCAATATCCTTGACCACCACCATCTGGCTGTAGTCTTCTTTGAACATAGCGCTGCTGAGGATCTCAGCAGGATTCAGGTCGTACCCATGGGTAAGATACTGAAGCGCTTTGGCAACACGTTCGGGTGTCTTCAGAAGCCCTTCGCGATTCGGATCCTCTCCTATAGTGCCGAGAATTTCACCGTAATGCCGCGAGATCTGTTCTATTTTATCGGGATTGTACCGGTCAATTTTCACATAGCCGTCCATTTCGTCGGCTACAAAATCCTTATGATCCATGTTATTTCCTTTTATCCGCCGAAATATTCAACGGAGTTATTCTCAGTTTCGTTAATTTTTATCGAATGCAGCTGAACACCGTGCGCTTCGATAGGTGCTTGTAACTGTTTAAAGATCTCTACGGCCAAAACCTCTGTGGAGGCCATCTTACCCTTCATGAAATCAACATCCAGGTTAATATTCTTATGATCCAGCTTATCGGTGACCTGCGTGTGAATGATCTTCTTCAGTTCCTTGAGATCCATCAAAAAACCGGTTTCCGGATTTACGTGACCTTTGACGGTTACAAAAAGCTCGTAGTTATGGCCGTGCCAGTTTGGGTTGGAGCATTTGCCGAATGTCTCCCTGTTTTCCTCATCACTCCACTCCTCACGATACAGCTTATGCGCTGCATTAAACCGCTCTCTGCGTGTTATATAAATCATTTTACTAAAATAAGGTGCAAATATACTCAAACTACAAGCAAGCACTCAACCCAAATTCGGCCTATTGTTTTTACCTTCGTAGCGTGAAAATACTGGTAGTAGCCGCCACCCAGGGAGAAATTGCTCCCTTATTGGACCAGCCCGGCAGGGGCTCCGATCTACGGTTCCTTATTACCGGCGTGGGAATGGTGGCTACCGCATTTGCTTTAGGAACGCATCTGGCTGGCAATAAGTATGATCTGGCTATAAATGCAGGTATAGCCGGCAGTTTTGACCGGAACCTGAAGATCGGTGAAGTGTTGTCGGTCAGTGAAGATCTTTTTGCCGAGCTGGGAGCAGAAGACCACAATGACTTTCTGCCCATCGACAAACTGGGGTTTGGAGAAAGTCTGATGCGTCCGGTAGCACCCGGCTTCGACATTCACCTGAAACAGGCAAAAGCAATAACGGTAAGCCGTGTTCATGGCAATGAAACCACCATCTATAATACCATGAGCCGCCTCCACCCGCAGCTTGAGAGCATGGAAGGGGCAGCTTTTTTTTATAGCTGTAACCAGGTGAACCTGCCTTCGATACAAATTCGCGCCGTTTCGAATTACGTCGAGCGCCGCAATCTGTCCAACTGGAATGTTCAGCTCGCTGTGGAAAATCTGAACACAACGATCATCAGCCTTTTAGAAAGATTATGAAATTAACCCTTGGATTTTCACCATGCCCCAACGATACCTTCATTTTTGATGCCCTCATCCATCATAAAATAGATACCGAAGGACTGGAATTTGATGTCTTCTTTGACGACGTAGAGACGCTCAATCAAAAGGCACTGGAAGGCGTGCTGGATATTACCAAGCTTAGCTACCATGCTTTCGCCTATGTCTTAGACAAATATGTACTGCTTGATTCCGGCTCCGCATTAGGTTTCGGTGTTGGCCCTCTCCTGATCTCAAAGAAACAACTTTCAGACCTCAGACCTCAGACCTCCGCCCTCAGGCCTCAGACCTCAGACCTCATTGTAGGTATTCCCGGTAAGTACACCACTGCCAACTTTCTGTTGGGCATCGCCTTTCCGGAACTGCAGAACAAGTCGGAAATGGTTTTTTCAGATATTGAACAGGCACTCCTCGATGAAACCATCGATCTGGGACTGATCATACACGAGAACCGCTTCACGTATCAGGACAAAGGATTGAAAAAAGTTATGGACCTGGGCGACTTCTGGGAGAAAGAAACCGGATCCGCCATACCTCTTGGCGGCATCATGGTCAAAAGAACGTTGCCCCCGGATGTGCAGTTGAAAGTTAACCGCCTCATCAGGAGAAGCGTGGAATTTGCTTTCGCACATCCGAAATCCGGAATTGAGTTTATCAGGGCGCATGCCCAGGAGATGAGCGAAGAAGTGATGTATAAACACATTGACCTTTACGTTAATAAATATTCCATAGAACTTGGTATTGAAGGCCGCAAAGCGGTTCAATCCCTGTTTGACAAAGCCAGGGAAGCGGGAACGATACCTGACTTTCAGCAAAACATATTCTTAACCAACACAGATAAGTCATGATTATAATAACCGGCGCGGCGGGTTTCATTGGAAGCTGTCTTATTCAAAAACTGAACGACGAGCAGTATTACGACCTGATCCTGGTGGACGATTTTTCGGACCCGCAACAGAACAGGAACTTTGAAGGTAAGCGGTATTCTCAAAAAGTTGACCGTAACGAATTCCATTCCTGGTTAAAGAGCAACCAGCTGCATGTCCAGTTCGTACTCCATATCGGTGCCCGTACCGATACGACCGAAGCTAACTGGGAAATCTTAAATGACCTCAACCTGGAATACACCAAAGAACTGTGGAATATCTGTGTGGAATATGGCCTGCCAATGGTTTACGCTTCTTCCGCCGCAACCTACGGTTTAGGCGAGCAGGGTTACGACGATGATGAAAGCAGGATCGCATCGCTGAAACCACTCAATAAGTACGGAGACTCTAAAAACGAGTTCGACATCTGGGCGTTGAAACAGGAACGAAAACCATTTTTCTGGGCCGGCCTGAAGTTCTTCAACGTTTATGGACCGAATGAATACCACAAAGGTCGCATGGCTTCAGTGATCTTTCACACGTATAACCAGATCAATGCCAGCGGGCAAATGAAGCTGTTTCAATCGCACCATCCTGATTTCAAAGACGGCGAGCAAATGCGCGATTTTGTGTATGTGAAAGATGTGGTCAACGTACTGTATTTTCTGATGCATCACCGTAAGGACTCCGGCATTTATAATTTAGGGTCCGGAAAAGCCCGCACATTCCTTGACCTTGCATCCAATACGTTCCGGGCGATGGGCAAGGAACCGAAGATCAGTTTTGTTCCGACTCCGGAGGATATCAGGGATAAATATCAGTACTTCACTGAAGCCCGAATGGACAAACTGCGATCGATCGGTTATACGCAGCCATTTCACAGCCTGGAAGAAGGGATCGAAGATTATGTTAAAAACTATCTGATCCCCGGGAAATACCTATAGGTCGTCTTTCAGGCTTCCGATGTGCTTTACGCTGAGCCGCGACGAAATGGATGAAGCCAGAAAAGAAACGACAAAAACGGTAATGAATACCAGGAAAAAGTCCTGCATTTTCATTGCTACCGGGTAGGCGTCGACGATCATCTGGGAGCTGCCCATGGTAATAAAGCCATAACGCTGCTGTAAAACACAAAAGATCAGGCCAACTGCCATTCCCACTACACAGCCGATCATCGATATCATCATGCCCTCAATAAAGAAGATGTTTCGGATCAGTTTATTGTTGGCTCCCAGGCCGCTCAGGATGGCGATATCGAACTTCTTATCGATCACGAGCATCGTTAAAGAGCCGATGATATTAAAAATGGCAATCACGAGCACAAATGTCAGGATGAGGAATATTGCCCATTTTTCTGAGTTAAGTATCTTGTAGAGGAGCTGATTTTGCTCCGCACGGTTCTTCACCAGGAATGATGTCCCCAGTTTCTTCTGTAGTTCTTCCTGAAAATCGTCAACAGAAACACCAGCCTTCACGCTGATCTCGGCCGACGAGATCTTCCGCGGCTCGTTCAGCAAGTCCCTCGCAAAGTTCAGCGGCACAAGCGTCATTTCATCGAATTGCTGCTGCACTTCAAAAACGCCTGACGGGTGGATGGATTTAACGATGAACTCATCCGCGGGATTGAATGAACTGACGGCCGACTTGTTAGGCGAAAAGATCTGCAGGTCGGTAAACTCATCCGAGACGCTGACGCTTAGATACGCCTGCACGGCCGACCCGATCACCGCCATTTCCTCCGTATCGTTCTTTAAGGTGAAGCTTCCGGCAATTATTGTGGTGTCGAGGGCGTTGTTACGGTTAAAGTTTTCGCCAACACCCTTCACCAAACCTATGTACTGGCTCTTTCCATAACGGATAAGTGCTTTCTCCTGCAACACTTCAACATAGTTTATCACCCGCGGATCGCTCTTTAGCGTCTGAAAGGTCTTTTGATGCGGATCGAACGTCTTGCCGGTTGCCGGTTCGATCAACAGCTCAGGGGTGAGCGTATTGAACATCGACAACACCAGTTTTTCAAAACCATTAAAAACAGAAAGAATAATGATCAGCGCCGCACTGCCCACAAACACGCCAAGCATGGAGATCCCTGAAATAAAATTGATCGCATTGACCGATTTCTTGGAGAACAGGTATCTTCTGGCTATGAATAATGGGGTATTCATCTTACTTTAGAAAAGGATTATGCTGTTTCTCAAAAGCGATAGATGTTGCAGGTCCGTGGCCGGGATATACCTTGCAATCGTCCGGAAGGACGAAGAGCTTTTCCTTAATGCTTTTGATCAGCGTATCAAAGTTGCCGCCCGGCAGGTCCGTTCGTCCGATGCTTCCATAGAACAACACATCTCCTCCGATTAAAAAGTTATCCGTCCTGCTGTAAAAACATAAATGCGCCGGTGACTGTCCGGGAGCAAAGATGAGTTCCAGTTCGCTTTGCCCGAAAGAAAGCGTCCCGGTTTCCGGCAGGAAGTTCTCAGGCAGCGGCGAAACTTCATATTGCATTCCCATTTGCGGGGCATAGGACGGTACGGCTGTCAGCAAAGGCAGTTCTCCCTGATGAAACTGCGGCGGTAAACCGTAATTATCAAATACGAACTTATTGCCGAATACGTGATCAATATGGCAATGCGTATTGAGCAGCATCACGGGATTCAGCTTGTTCTCAGCAATAAAGCCGGCAACGGCGTTTTGTTCCGCTCCCGTATACATCCCCGGATCGATAATGACACATTCATTCGTCTCATCGTAAAGGATATACGTATTTTCCTGGTAGGGGCTGCAAGTAAATGATTGGATATTGATCATAAAGACAAATGTAATGAACCCGAAGCACAACACTATAGCCGGCAAACCCTTACCTGTTCTTCCACTCGAAAGACCTGATCATGACATCAATGTCTTTTCTGAGGAAGTTGAGAACAGGCTGTATGGAATCAAGACGCGGTTGCTCATGAAAATACAGCGCTCCCCGGACGTAATTTCTGGTACTGTCGGTAAGGAAAAACTGTATCGAAGACGCCGTATTGCCGTCGATGGAATAATATACACCGTATACTTTTTTTTCCGGATACGAGATAATGGCTTCATCTATGGCCGTCGCTTTTACAGTATGTTTAAATGCGAAGGTCCGCGCATCCTCCACAAGCTGATTAAAAACCTTTTGCGATGTGACCGGCTGATAGCTGAGATGTATCCGGCCGTTAAATTGGGAAAAGGAAATATCGAACCAGCAGGGCCGTGCTTCTTTTGAACTATCGGGAATGATCTTTCCGTATTCAGGATAATCAAATGTGTACGGACAATCGCCCTGGTAAGGCCGATAACTTTTTACCGGAAAGTCGATCCGGTGATAACCGCGCGGTTTGGGAGCATAGTCGTTGCCTCCGCACGCAAAAAGTAAAAAACTAAAAGAAAAAAGAAAAAAAAGGGCCTGTCTCATACTAACTGTTCCAGATGTCCCATGATCTTTCTGCCTGCAGGTGCAGCATTTCCAGGCCGTTTTTAGTTGCCGCGCCTCTCTCCCTTCCGCGTTTCAAAAACTCGGTTTCTTCCGGATTATAAACCACATCATATAACAGGTGTTTTTCGGTCAAAAATTCATACGGGATCTGTGGAGCCTCCTGCACCTCCGGATAGGTGCCTACGGGTGTGGTATTGATGATCACCAGGCGTTCGCGGATGATGTCTTCATTCAGCTGGCTATACGTAAAGTGCTTGGTTAAGGCTTTCCGGGATACGAAGCGAAAACTGATATCCAGCTTTTTGAGCACATAGGCAACGGCCCTTGAGGCCCCGCCGTGGCCCAGAATAAGGGCTTTCTGATGATGCTTCTTTAAAAACGGCTTCAGCGATTCTTCAAAACCATAAGCATCCGTATTATAACCCTCCAGACGTACCCCAAGCTGATTGAAGTCGCCGGTAAAAAAAGACTCAACAGGCCTGCTCTTTACTATTTTAATGCAGTTAACGGCATCGATTTCCTTCGCTACCGGATCTATTTCATTCAGATAGAACATCACGCCTATCTTATGCGGAACCGTTACGTTCAACCCGCACAGATCCGGATTCGCTTTCAGCAACTCATCCAGGTCGCTGAGGTTAGGCAAGGGATACGACTGATACACGCAATCGGTAAGCCCCTCGTTATTAAACTTCTCAGTGAAGTACTTCTCTGAAAACGAATGAGAAAGGGGAAAACCGATTAAACCGTATTTCTTCATCGAATAATAAACATGACTGCGCCAGAGGCGCAGCGATGATCTAAAAGCAAAATGCTTTTAAGGCTATTGTTGTTTGAGGTTCAGGAAATGATTGAAAGTATCACTTCTTAAACCGATCCGTAACGTTTCAACCGGAATTACGTCAGCCGGAGCGATGTTACCTAAGTTAACATTGGTGCCAATAAGCTTGATGAACCATACCTGCTGGGCTTTTTGCGGTGCTTCCCAGATGATCGTTTCCTGCGGTATCTGAGTTAAGATCTCATCTACCAGGCCCTCGCGAACTTCACCTGAATCGCGATAGATACCAACGTTTCCGCTTTCACGGGCTTCGGCGATAACTTTCCATGATCCGGCTTCGATCTCAGCCTTCATCAGGCTTATCCATTTGTACGGTGCAAAGATCTTTGTAACATCTTTTGAACCGACTTCGGAAATAACTGTAACCTGTTCGCTTAACTTACTGATCAGCCGGCATTTCTCCTCATGTTCAATATCGATCGAACCGTCAGACACCTCGGCATACTCCATGTTATACTTATCCAACACCTTGCGGTAGTCGTCAAACTGATTACGAATCACAAAAGCTTCAAAAAGCGTACCGCCGAAGTACACAGGAATACCGGCATCGCGGTAGATCTTTAATTTTTCTTCAAGGTTCGGCGTAACAAACGACGTTGCCCATCCTAACTTGATAATATCGGTATGCTGTCCGGCCACTTCGAGAAAGTCCTCAACCTCACGAAGGCTTAGCCCTTTATCCATAACCATGGTCAAGCCTTTCTGACGCGGTTTCTGTGAGCGCTCCGGAATATTCTGCAGAGTATAATTCATAGTGGCAAAAGTGAAAAAAAAATCCAAAACTTACGTAATACTGAAGTTTTGGATTATCACTTTCATGAATATTTACCGGGTGTACCTATTAATAATATCGATGATCACCTTGTTGTCATGCAGCTGAGGCAGATATTCAAAGAGGATATAATGCTTAGCAGAATCTGCGCTTAAAGCCAGTTCCAGGAAGTTCAGGGCTTCATTATACTGGCCGTCAGCAAACAGGTAGGCTACCATCCGGTAATAGAGCTCCGCCGCATCGGGGTTATTTTTTATTCCTTCAGAAATGGCTTCAATGGCAGAGGTCAGCTTGCTCTGTTCGAATAAAACCGAAGAATAGTCGAGCCAGGCTTCAATGTCAATGGGATTCAGCTCAACAACCTTCTCATATGCCTTCTCCGATTCTCCGAGCTGCCCCAGCTTATACTGAGCATCAGCAACAGCAAACCAATAGTCGGCATTTTTGTCATCCAGATCAAGCGCTTTGCGGTAAAAGTGGAGGGATTCAAAATATCGCTCTTCATAATCCAGCGTTACGCCGATCCCAAACCAGGCATCCGCAAGCTTGGAATCCATCTTAACGGCCTTTTTATAGTATGAGCGGGCCTCATCCATCTGCTCAAGCTTTTCATAGCACTCTCCGATGGCGCAATAGGTATCACCGCTTGGCGGCTCATATTCAAAGGTCTGTTTATAAACCTCGATCGCTTCCGCAAAGCGATCAAGATGAACAAGAGAGTTCCCCTTATTGAAATATGCCGAAGCAAAGTTGTCCTTGATCAGAATGGCATAATCATAGGCGTCGATGGCTTTTTCGTACAAAGCCATTTTATTGAAGGCGTTACCGAGATTATACCATGCCGCATAAGAGTATGGCTCGTTATCGATGTATTGCTGATAAAAGCGAACGCTTTCCTCCTGCTTATCCAGAACATCATAGCAGAACGCCAGTTCATAAAGCGCATCCTGATTCTCCATATTCTGTTTCAGACAACGCTTCAGGTATTCAACGGCACGCTCATAATTACCGGTG
This sequence comes from Sphingobacteriaceae bacterium, assembly GCA_036405495.1. Taxonomy (GTDB): domain Bacteria; phylum Bacteroidota; class Bacteroidia; order Sphingobacteriales; family Sphingobacteriaceae; genus DASWTL01. Next base: position 11,232 of record DASWXL010000206.1, read on the forward strand.
TTCTGGTATACATATGCTATATGAAGCAGGATCTCATCGATCTCTTCAGCGAGAGCAAGTGCCCGCTCATAATTCTCCAGCGATTCTTCATGGCGTTCAAGAGCCTCAAAAATGTTTCCGCGGATAATGTATATTTCAGCTTCCGAAGGTTCAAGCGTTTCCGCTTTATCAAGAGCGGCAAACGCCTGGTCGAGCTGACCTGTAGCGAGCAGCAGCTGCGCCTGCTTAAGATTGAAAACGGCAGCGAAAGGATGCTGATTTACGGCATAATCAATGACCTGCAGCGCCTTAACAGGATCGTTTTTTTCAATATAATAGTCGATGATATTTTCAAAAGCCTGAGCATCAAAGAAGTACTGATCATGATTTCTGATCATTTCTTCATAGCGTTCTAC
>DASWXL010000207.1:0-7100 GCA_036405495.1 Sphingobacteriaceae bacterium
ATAACAGGTCTGAAACGTTCATTGCTGCAAAGATAAACAGAAAGGAGACTTAATTGCAGCATGTTTCAAAGAAATGACAAGGCTTACGGTATGTCATTTTTCAGATTTTTAAAACTTTACTTTTGTTATTAACTTAAACCAAAATCGATCACTATTTAAAGAGCTAAAGAATGGCAACAATCAGTCCTTATTTAACCTTCAACGGTAACTGCGAAGAAGCGTTTAATTTTTACAGAAGTGTTTTCGGCGGAGACTTTCCCCACGTGAGCCGGTTCAGCGATATGCCGGGCGAGACTCCGGTCCCTGAATCCGAAGGCCAGAAGATCATGCACATCTCATTGCCTATCAGTAAAGAGACGGTCTTAATGGGTAGCGACTCATCCGAGGCGTTCGGTCAGGCAACGCAGATCGGCAATAACTTTTCGATTTCTGTAAACGCAGAATCCGAGGAGGAGGCGAGAAACATCTTTGACGGCCTTTCTTCAGGTGGTAAAGTGACTATGCCATTGGACAAGACGTTCTGGGGAGCATTATTCGGAATGTTTACCGATCGCTTCGACATTCAATGGATGGTAAACTACGATTACGACCAAAAACCGTAACTTTTTAGCCGGAAAGTATTTTCCGGCTAAAATTCATTTTCTCTTCATGTTCACTCATCATTTTTGTTCATATCAAAGAGAAACAGAACATGAAAAGATTATTATTTGCTGCAATTGCAGGTGTAACGTTAGCCTTTACGGGTTGCCAGATGGACGATTCCAATACGGTCACCCGATTCAATTTAAGAATGACCGATGCACCCGGCGCTTATGATGCATTGTTTTTAAGCATAAAGGAAGTCAAAGTAATCAGCAGCGAAGGGGAACATACGCTGAAACTGGATGACGAGCCCTTTGATATTCTGAAATTTCGGCTTGGAAAAGACACGTTGCTTGTTTCCGAGAATATTCCTGCAGGTCGCTTGCAGGAAGTCAGGCTGGTTTTGAATGACAGCGGTAACAGCGTGATAGTTGATGGCGAATCGTATCCTCTTACTACACCAAGCGGGCAGTCGTCAGGTGTAAAGATCAAAGTAAACGAAGACCTTACCGAAGGCGTCTATTATACCCTGAAGCTTGATTTTGATGCTGCCAGGTCAGTTGTTACTACCGGGAGCGGCAAATATCTCTTAAAGCCCGTGATCCGGGCAGTTCCCAATGCCGTATCGGGAGCAATAGTTGGATCAATAGCTCCTGCATCCTCCAGTCCGAAAATATACGCCATAAAAGGTACGGATACACTTGGGACGGTATCTGATTCTCTTGGAAAATTCTCTTTCCATGGTATCGCAGCCGGAGTTTACAAAGTCGAGATCAATCCCGTGAACCCGTTCCTGCCGAAAATCATTTCAGACGTAACGGTCACTACCGGCTCAGTAAAGGACCTGGGAACGATATCCCTGGAATAACGCCACTTAAACACACACACACACATTATAAAATCCGCATACAGACACCTATAAAATCCCTGGGGCACGCCCCAGGGATTTTTATTTGGCCCATCGATTTGCTATTTAAAGAATACCTCGGTGGCACCATAACCGAATTTTTCCTTACGAGCATCGGTGAATGTCCGGACCTGAGGATGTTTACCCACAATTTTATGGATCTCATGCCGCAGGGTTCCGTTCCCGACTCCATGAATAAAGATTATTGAAGGCAGCTTATGAACGATCGCTGCATCCAGCGCTTTGCGGAAACGGTCCAGCTGGATATTGAGGATTTCTGAAGCTGACAGAAAATGATGATCATCCCGCAGTCTTTCAATGTGGAGGTCGATCTCTTTTTGAGGCTTCTCAACATCTTTTTTTTCTTCCCGGGGCTTGAAAAAACTTTCCTTAAGTTTTTCAGGGTCGACAATAAGCTCGTCCTCGTCGAGCCGGAACAACCAGCCCAGCTGCTTTATCTGGGGGATGGTTTCTTTAGATCCAGAAAAATCCTTCGATCTGAATTTTTCAGCTATGACCAGCGGCTTCGGACATTCCACATTTTGTGTGGTGTAGTAAAGAAACCGAAAGTTGAATTGTGGCCATGTACCCAATTCGGAAAGGGATGCCGTAAACACCTTAATGGCAGCGTGCGGTGCGATTATTCCGGCATAGCTACCCTTGAACTCATTTATTACTGTGGTTGTTAATGTTGCCAGCAGTTGAAATGAAGTATTGTTGACCACATGAAAGTTTACAACCGAACCCTTCGACGGGTCGGGTACAACGGCAAGAAATACGCCTTTTGTTTGGAAGTGGTCTGTCCGGATGTCTTTTTCCTCAAAAGCCTGATCCTCAATTCCTGAGTAGTCGCGGCCATGCACCCTGGTCACCTTCTTAACAGGTACCGGGATCTCAAAGTCGTCCTCTCCTGTTACCCCGATCAGATCTTCATTGAAGATACGTGTAATGTAACCTTCCCGCTTTTCGTCCACAAAACGTACGAATTCTCCTAGTTTGAATTTCATTGCTGCAAATTTAGATCAAAGTTAAAGAGTGCTGACGACAATCGGCGGGTTGATGTTGTCAAAACATGAGGGTCAAGTGCGCGTCGAATATAAAATTGTGCAATGTATTGTTGATAAGTTGGTGGAACGATGTCTGACGAAATCTGGATCTGGGCCTGTGTCGGTGGTTTTTAACAGGCATATATGCTGTTTATCAACATTTTAGTGTTGGCAATTTTGTTTTAACAATCACAAAATGTATTGTAAATTAGTGTTCTTGTCGGACTGAAAAAGGGGGTGTCATGAAAAGCTTCAATATTTCTACCAAAAGTGAGAGAGGAGCGGTGGTGAAAGGGATAGTCGAGTGCAATGATGAAAGAGACCACTTCATCGTTAACATTCCCCAATGGGACTTAAGCGTCGTTCTTGATAAAGACGAATCCGGAGAATACTTTGTCCACGATGAAGACCATCTTACCGAAAGCAAACTTTTTTCTGATATCATTTCTCAGATTGAAATGAAGTTATACGAATAGCGGATCACTTTCAGAAATGTGTCAGGATCTGTTAAGTCTTTCTTCAATTTGCGCTCCGATGAGTGTGACGTCAGACTCCTGCAGGTCGGCTCCGCCTACAATGTAATACTGTCCCCTGGTATTTTTGCTAATAAAGGTTTGTGTCCCGTCACTATTGGTTATCCGATAACTTCTGTCTTTCTGATTTTGCATTTCAACTTCCGCAACGTCAACAGTCAGATCTCCAGCGATAAGGGTTTGAAATGTTAGTTTTTCCATACCTGATTAACATGACTGGCCAGTAAGTGTTTACCGCCGTGTCATGCCACCCGGCTGTATGCCAGCGTTCGAAATCAAACTCAGGAGGGCCGGCAGGTGTTAAGGCGTTAAAGTTCATGCAGGTGATTAGTCATATCCGGAGACTTATTGCGAAAGCGTTTGCCGCTATGCTGCTGCTTACTACAGAAGCGTTGCTTGCTTTTCTGCTGTTCGCTGCAGCAATAGTGGTGTTTATTCTGATCTCCGGATACGTGTTTGTTGGAAGAAGAGAGGATTTCGACCTGGCCGTCTTTCGCTTTCTCGATGGCTTTGTGTCGGAAGCCAATAATACCGTCATGCTGTTCATTACGCAGCTCGGCAATCACCAATTCCTTATTGCAGCCAATCTGACGCTTATCGTTTATTTCCTGTTCATCCGTAGGCATAAATGGTATTCCATTAAGGTTCCTGCAGTTGCCCTGGGAAGCGTCGCAATTATGCTGTTCCTGAAGCAATGGTTTAACCGTGCACGGCCGGAGATCCCGTTATTAGAGCCTGCATTGGGTTTGAGTTTTCCAAGCGGTCACGCTATGAGCAGCGTAACTTTTTACGGCCTTCTCATCTATTTTATATGGAAACAAAGTAAAATGAGCTTTGCATGGCGCCGGCTGCTCGTCGCATTGCTCGTGCTACTGATCCTTCTCATAGGTCTAAGCCGGGTTTATCTTCGGGTTCACTATGCCAGTGATGTGGTCGGCGGCTTTTGCACGGGAATAATCTGGCTCTTCGTGGCAATTAAATTGATGAACAGAATGCAACGGTTTAGTAAAAAGCGATTAGACCCGATGGTCAGGGAAGCTACTCAGGTCTGATTATTGATATTACTCTCGGTAAGATCGAACAATATGGAAAAAAAAGTATCATCGGTCAGGCGATATCAGCAGCCGGCAGAAAAAGATCCGGAAGTCAAAAAGGAGGAAGCGCAAAAAGACCTTTCGGAAACCTATAACGAATTCAAGAAATTTGAAGGCCGCCAGTATACCGGCATGAAAGTGGGAAGAAGCCATCGCTGGTATTACGACCAGGGCGACTGGAAGGAAAGGAAAATAACTCCGGATCTGTGGGAGATATCCTACGCTGTTACCAAACGAAGAGCCGGAAAAGCGCCCGAAGGCTCAGGCGTTCCGGTAGGTACCGGGTATCACTGGTATATCGTTGCCCACCAAAATGTCAGGAAGCTGAATGCAAACGACTACACCACTTCAATGACGGGGCTGAAGTTTAAGCTGGCACATAAACGAGCTGATAAGGATAAATGGAGTTCAACTACTCCCGTTCAGCGCAAGAAGCTTATCAGGTTTTTCCAGGAGCTGATCGAGCAATTGCAGCAAAAGCCGGTTCCGCTGGTCATTGAACACAAAGGTAAAGAGTATAAAGGCGAGGCCATCCCCATTGCGGACACCTATCACGACGGCGTATATGATATGCTCGATGTAACGCTCAATGAGGAGCACCTGGGCCTTATCCGCTGCACAAAAAGCGGCTGGAAAATGGACAGTATTAAAGAAAAAGGTTTGGTTAACGCCATCGGAGAAGAAATATTTCTCTGGTTCCGATAGGTCTCAGGTCGCGATATCTGTGTACTACCTCGCTATCCAGCTTGACGGATTAATTGGCGACCCGCCCTTCCATATCTGGAATTGCAGTTCAGTCGTTCCTTCTGCATTTGTTGCGATGGTCCCCAGAGTTTGCTTAACGGATACTTTCTGACCGGCAGACACTGCCGGATTTTTCAATCCAGAGTAAACCGAAAAATACTCGCCGTGCCGGAGCATCACCGTATAGCTGTTGAACAGGCTGATCACCTTGATCACCTCACCGCTGAAGACCGATTTTACGGCCGTTCCCGGCTTGCCTTTCAAGTGTATGCCATCGTTGTAAACGGTAACGTTGCCGTATTTGCGGGCACCATAGTGCTGGGTAATGGTCGCATTATCGACCGGACTTGGGAGTCTGCCGCGATTAGCGAGAAAACCGGCGGATATTTTCAGGTTTTCGGGGCTCGACGACAGAATCTCAGCGCCCTTAGCTACCGGCTTCGCCTTAGCGACCCCGGTCTTACCAGCCGTAGCTGACCCGGCACGAGACTTTGCCGCAGCAGCTTTGGCCTTCGCGCGTGCCGCCGCTAACCGTTTCGCTTCCGCAGCCGCGGCTCTTTTCCTTTCGGCCTCAATTTCTTTACGGATAGCTGTCTGGATCGCCCTGGCAAGCGCCCTGTCTTCTCTGATCTTTTTATCCAGCTGCTGTTTAACCTGCTTTTCTTCCTTTGAAAGCTTAGACAGAATTTGTGTTTGAGTGTTTTTCTCGTTGCCTAATGTCTGTTTCTCTTTCTCCTGGTCTTTTAGCAGCAGGTTCTTTTCCTGTTTATTCTTATCCAGGATCCTGATTTCCGTATTCAGATTATTCTGCGTTTTTCGGATCTGCACAGCATTTCTTCGCCTGTAGGCGGCAAACTCCTGCAGATACTTCAGTCGCTTATACGCCTGATTAAAATCCCTGGCTGCAAAAATGAACATCAGTTTACTGTAAGCGCTTTGGTTGCGCTGGGCAAACCGGATCATGCGTACATACTGCTGCTTTAGTATATTCAGTTGCGACTGTAACGATCTTACCTCGCGGGTGTTGTCAAAGATCTGATCATCCAGTAGCCGGATCTCAGAGTTTATCGTGCCGATCTTGTCTTCTCTGAGCCTGATCTGAGCATTCAGCATATTGATCTGTGAGAGTGACAGCTTTTTACTTTTATCGATCTTGCTTCGCGTCTTTTTCAGTGATTCGATCTCTTTGTTCAGGGCCGCCTTCCGGCGCTTTAACGCAGCGCTGCTTTGAGAGAAAGCGCTGTCTGCGAGAAAAATAAATGCGAAAAGTAAAACTAGAGATCTGAACTGCATGCTGAACCCCAAAAGTAGAAAAAAACCCCAGCGGAAATCCGCAGGTGTTGAAAAGTTGAAAAATACTCTTTATCGGTCTTTCTGGTACGACAGGTTGATAAGTACAACCCCGGAAAGGACGAGGACCAGCGCGGCCAGTGTTGATGCAGTTATCTGTTCATCAATAAAAAGCCATCCCAAGAACACGGCCACTGCCGGATTTACATAGGCATAGGTTCCAACCTGTGCGGCCGGACGAACAGTAAGCAGCCACACATAGGCAAGATAAGCCACCAGTGAGCCGAAAATGATCAGATACATCAAGGCAAAGAGCGATTCGCCTCCAATAGCCAGCGGCTCAAAAGAGCGCCATTCTCCGCTAACAATGCCTGCAATGGCATAAACAACGCCACCCACCAGCATCTGAATGCTCACCCGCATAAATACTGAGGTCCCTGACCTGATCTTCTTCGAGTACAGGGTGCCGGCGGCCCAGGAAATGGTTCCAAGAACTAATATCGGGATACTGATCATCGCTATGGGTGAATCATTAAGCGTGGCTCTTTCGCCGTTGCTGAACAGAAAGACAACGCCGGCAAAACCAATAATTAGTCCCAAAACAGGCATCCCCCTTGAAAATGTAGTTTTCCAGTTCGGTTTGTCTAAAATGGCAAGCCAGATGGGCATACTGGCAACGGCAACCGCAACGAGTCCGCTCGGAAGGTATTGTTCCACCCACACAACGGCACCGTTTCCACCAAATATCATGAGGATACCCGAGAAGCCGTTCTGCTTCCAATCCTTCAGCGAAGCCCGGTCTTTATTTATAAAATGGCACCATAGCCATAACAGCGCACCGGCTATCAGAAACCGGCTGCCTCCCATGATCATTGGCGGTATTGATTTTAGCGCGACGGCAATT
>DASWXL010000208.1:0-5027 GCA_036405495.1 Sphingobacteriaceae bacterium
AAGTTTCTATAATTCCGTAAGAAATGTGAGCCCTGATCCCCTGGCGTTCACGCGTGAGCATCCGGAGCCATGGCCCGGCGGACGATCTAATCATTACTACTTTGATCTGAACCGCGATTGGGCATGGCAAAGTCAGAAAGAAACTCAGGCCCGGATGGCTTTGTACAACAGGTGGCTGCCTCATGTGCACGTAGACTTTCATGAGCAGGGCATTAATGATCCTTACTACTTTGCCCCGGCTGCTGAGCCATTCCATGAGGTGATCACATCCTGGCAGCGTGAGTTTCAGACTACTATCGGTAAGAGTAACGCCAAATATTTCGATGACAAAGGGTGGATGTATTTCACCAAAGAGCGGTTCGATCTGCTGTATCCCTCATACGGGGACACCTATCCTATTTACAATGGGTCTGTAGGGATGACCTTTGAGCAGGGTGGTTCAGGGCGTGCCGGACTGGCTGTGATCACCAACAGCGGTGATACACTGACCCTTGCAGATAGAATTGCACACCACCACACCACCGGGTTGTCAACTATCGAGGTCGCCTCGCAGCATGCAGACAAGGTCGTTAAGGAGTTTCGGGATTATTTTACCAAAAGCCGGACCAAGCCGGAAGGACTGTACAAATCATATATTATAAAGGCGACAAATCCGGAAAAGCTGAAGGATCTGGCAATGTTACTCGAGCGAAATGGCATCAGGTTCGGCTATGGGGTGAGCCGCACGGCCAGAGGCTTTAACTACTTCAGCGGTAAGACCGAAAGTTTTACCGTTGACAAGAACGATATGATCATCAGCGCATATCAGCCCAAATCGATCCTGGCGAAGGTGCTGTTCGAGCCGGAAACAGTCGTTACCGATTCGAACACTTACGACATAACCGCATGGGCCCTGCCTTATGCTTATGGTTTGCCGGCGTTTGCTACGGCTGATGTGATCAAACCCGTTACGGAGACGCCGCTGCCGGCTTCCGGCGATATTCAGGCACAAAGCGCCGTTGCCTACGCCGCTGAGTGGAACTCGGTAGCAGATGTGAAGTTCCTTGCGTCCCTGTTGAAGCAAAATATCAAAGTTCGATACGCTGAAGTGCCTTTCGAGAGTGGCGGCAGAAAATTTGGTGCCGGGTCGTTAATTATTACCCGTACGGGCAATGAAAGCCAGGGAAGCCGGTTCGATCAGCAGCTTCAGCAACTTGCAGCCAAATGGGAAATCTCGCTTCATCCTGTTGCCAGCGGAATGGTTGATCGGGGTGCCGATCTTGGATCGGGCAAAGTTCGGTTCATCACAAAACCTAAGATTGCCCTGGTCCTCAGTGATGAAACATCCTCACTGGCGTACGGAGAGATCTGGCATTTCTTTGAACAGCAGATCGGTTATCCTGTCTCTGCGATCCGGTCAAAGGATATTCCAAGAATCAGTCTCGGGGAATTCAACGTACTTATCTTTCCGGACGGGAATTACAGCGAGATCGGCGGCGATAAAGTGGCCGACTGGGTTCGCAGCGGCGGAAAACTGATCGCCCTGGAAAGCGCCGTAGCGCAGTTGGTTGGTAAAAAAGGCTTTAATATCAAATTCAAAGACAATAAGCGGTCTGAAAAGGAAAAAGATCCCTATTCAGATCTGAAACGCTACGAAACACGTGAGCGTGATTACATCAGATCGAGCATTCCGGGTGCGATATATAAAGTGAATTTGGATAATACCCATCCGCTGGGCTTCGGGTTTCCCGATTTTTACTACACGCTTAAGCTCGACGATCGGGTTTACGATTTTATGAGCGATGGCTGGAATGTGGGTGTCTTTAAAAAGAACAATTACGTAACCGGCTTTGTAGGCCAGAATGTAAAGCAAAAGCTTGTCGACGGCTTAATTTTCGGTGTTCAGGATATGGGCAGCGGTTCCGTTGTTTACCTGGCAGATGATCCGCTTTTCAGGAGCTTTTGGGAAAACGGGAAATTGCTTTTCAGCAACGCGGTGTTCATGGTAGGTCACTAGAATGGTGCTGCTTCGTTAAGTTCTTGTTCGGCTAAAGATCCGTTTTGGCACATTTTAGCCAAAGAAAGGGTAAGCAAGGTACGAACAAGAACCTAACATGGTACTTTTTTAACTTCTTATTCTCCGGCTCTCTTCAGAGGAGCCGGTATTTCTTTTCCTGGCCGGCTTCACCGTACTTTTACCGAACCGGTAGCTGAAATTAATTCTGGCAACTCTGCTTTCAGCTTTTTCTACCGACCTCAGGTCGAGATTTTGGTAGTGTATCGAATACTTGTTCGTGTTTGTATTGAAGACATCGCTCAGACTGACCCGCAACGATGCGCGGTTTTGCAGAAGGCTTTTACTGAATCCGATGTCGAAGAAATATACCGGCTCCCAGTCAAGAAGGCCATAGTATGTGGCCGACTGGTAATTAAACAGCAACTCGGCAGAAATGCCCTTTTTCAGGTCAAAATTATTAACAGCGTTTACTGTAAGGTACGGGCTCTCGTGGTCGAGATCATTTGACCCGTCCTGATAAGTGAAACGCATGTAATTGCCCTCAAGATCGCAGGTTGCGGTCCACCATTCGGCAAGGGTAACCGGAGCACTGAATACCAGTCCAATGCTATGCTGGCTGGTCAAATTTTTCTGCGAGGCAACCGTTACTCCCGTAGCATCATTCTGTTCGTAGAAAGACAGAAATATGCCTTTTACATGAGTGTATTTTAACGTGGTGCTGAACTGTTCTTTATAAAGGTGCCCAGCCTCAATGGAGCTGGAGTATTCAGGCGTCAGGTAGGGGTTTCCTTCTCTGAAATGATACTGATCGAGAAAATAAATGAAAGGGTTCAGGTCTTCATAATAAGGGCGATTAATGCGGCGGCTAAAAGAGAGGTGAAGTTTATTGTTCGCATTTGTCTGATGTGAAAGCTGGAACGTCGGAAACAGGTCAAGATACTTCCTGTTCACCCTTTGGCCCAACGTGACGGAATTTGCCTTTGTTCCGGTATGTTCTGCCCGCAGGCCTGCTTCGAAGTCTGTTGTTTTTCTGATGGTCCCGGTAAAGCTGATATATCCTGCATAGATGGTCTCTGAAAAATTGAACTCATCGCTCCTGTTTTCATCGCTGACCCAGCTGTTGCCGATCTGCGTTTTGAAAATGCGTTGATTTTCATTTGTAACGCCACTGATTCTGAAGCCGGTCTCGAGCGTAGCTTTGTCCGAAAAAGGATGAATATAATCCGTTTTGGCGGATCGGACGCTGATATCAGAGGGAGAATGGTTCTGGTACCTCATGGTAGACCCGTACGGGATCTGGTTATTGTTGAGAAAATCGTTTTGAAGAAGTTCTGCAGATCTTCTTTGATAGCTGAGGTGATCCAGATCAATGGTGAGTGTTTGTCCCTTTTTACCCAATAACCCTTTGTAGTTGAGATTATAGGCTGAGTTTCGGGTTGTGCGCTGGTCGTCAGAAAAGATCAGGATGGCGGAATCTGGAAGGGCATTGCTGGATATGAAGGTCGTATTTTGTTCTATGGAACTTTGCCGGTTAACGTTTCCGTTAACCAGTACACCAATGGTGTGAGTGGTGCCAATGAAGTAATCCGCGCCTGCTTTGAAGTTTTGGTTTTCTCTTGCCTTTTCGTCGTTGTTGCTGACCTCAAAACGGGTGACCTTATTGTGAAAGTTCACATTGCGGTCGAGCCAAACCGCTTCCGGCCGTTTCTGGTTCCCATAGTTATAGTTCCCGAAAAAGTTCAGGGTGGATGAACGGTGGTTCAGGCTGATGCCCGTACTGGCTTTATACGCGTCTCCGTATCCTAAGCCGGACGTAAATGTGCCGTTAGTACCTGCATTCTTCCCTTTCTTAAGCTGGATATTTATCACTCCTGCTACTCCGGCGGCCTGATATCTCGCGGAGGGATTTGAGATCAGTTCTATGGCCTCGATCGTTTCGCCGGGCATGTTCCTTAATAATTCGGCGATATCGGCCGACGACAGGTTGGCTGCCTTTCCATCGATGGTGACCAGTGCGCCCGACCGGCCTCTCAAAACAATATTGTCGTTATCGTCAAGCTGTATGCCGGGAGCACGCTGCAGGATATCCCACGCGTTATTTCCGCTCGCTACACTGCTTTTGCTGATATTTAAGATGGTTTTTCCGGGCTTCTGTTCTATAAAATGCCTCCTCGAGCTTACCACAACTTCCATCAGATTTCCGAGGTTGGTTTTAACAATCACATCGGGTAAGGCAACTACGGCCTGATCGGCAGTATAGGGGCCCGAAAATGTTGTCTGGCCCAGTAGCTTAGCAGCGATGAGAAGTTTTCCTTGCGGAATCAGTGCTTCATAGTTCCCGTTTTTATCCGAAACCGAAGTTTTGATTAAAGCTGAATCCGATGCGTTTAAGATCAGAATGGTGACCGCATCAACGGGGCTCCTGGTTTCGGACAGCACCCGTCCCTTAACCGTAGCGGTTTGTGCGAGGGTGTTGTGGCCTATGCACAAGATCAGTATGAACCATCGAACCGCTAACAAACTGTTCTTTAACATTCAATTAATATAACGAATGCTTAATATAACAATTTTATTACACTGGAAACAAAAAAGGCGATGCAATGCACCGCCCTTCCATAATCAAACTATAACTTAACTTAATTTTTCATTCTGTTGGCTTCAGATTCCAATCCCGTTGAACGGCGGCGCGCCGGTTTGATCTCATTCCTGCCAAAGCGGTAGTTGAGCGTCAGCCGGGCCACGCGACTTTCGCCTCGTTCCTCAAAATTGAGATTCATGTTCTGATAGGTGGTGGAGAGTTTGTGAACCCGGGTATTAAAAATATCACTAAGGGCCAGCCGGATGTTCATTTTGTTGTTCATAAACGATTTGCGTAAACCGGCGTTTGCTACGACACGCGAATCGATCTTGAAGATCCCGTACTGCAAAGGCGACTGGTATTGAGCAGAGAACTCAGCAGTGAACGTTTTATTGATGGTGAATGAGTGATCCATGTTATAGGTAGCCGCAGTCTGACCACTGTTCAGATCTT
>DASWXL010000209.1:0-13764 GCA_036405495.1 Sphingobacteriaceae bacterium
TTATATGCGGATGTTTCATGAGGAGGATCAGGGTTACGCCTGATATCCAGATGAAGACGATGTTATACTCTGTAAACATCCAACGCTTCGTATCGAATTGCATTACTTTAAATGTTGAGCCGATGTTTTCCAGATTGAACAGCCACCGGTTCACCCTGGAGCAGTAAGAACTGTACTGGCTTCCAAACTTATTTCCAAGAAAGTTCTCTTCAGCCATTACGATAGACTGGTAAATGAATAAGAATGCGGGAATGAAAACGGCGATGTAGAATAGTGAGTTGGCCATAATCCCCAAACCTAGCAGCATCATGATATTCCCAACATATAAGGGGTTTCTGCAGTGGTTAAACAATCCCTGTGTGATCAGCTGATCGGCATGTACATTTTTCTGGTTTCCTTCACGTGGCACATAGGTCATTCCGATAGTAGCTCCGCGTACCGCCTGCCCGATGGTAGTTACCAGCAGGCCTAAAGCAATTGGCAGCAGATAATATACCTCGCCAAAAACTTCTTCCGTGAACAATGGAGGCGAAGGAATCAGAAGTGCAGCATACAGGAAAATGAAAAGGAAATTGCGGTATCGGAAAAAGAAATTACCGCTTGGAATCAATACCGTTTCTCTGGCATTGACCCCAGATAACATTTTAATCATGGTCAGTTTAGGTTAGATGCTAAATATAATAAATACGAACATAAACTTCATGATACGTCCGGAGTGAACTTATGTTACATGAAATTTGGCGGAGGTCTAAACCACTTCTGCCACCACAAAGGTGCTTCCGCCTATAAAAACGAGGTCGCTCCTTGAAGCGGATGATCGTGCGGCAGTTAACGCTTCATTTACCGACGAAAATGCTTTGCCGCGGAGGCCATGTACCCGGGCTTCGGCGGCCAGTTCATCGGAGGGCTTCGCCCGCTCAATCCGGGGATGGCAGAAGTAATAGATCGCAGACGTGGGCAGCATTTGAAGTACTTTCTGAATGTCTTTGTCTTTTACCATCCCGAGAACTATATGCAACTGACGGTGAGGCGTAATACGGATATTTTTCAGTACTTCACGGATGCCGTCCTCGTTATGACCGGTGTCGCAGATCACCAGGGGGGCAGTACTCAACGTCTGCCAGCGACCCATTAAGCCGGTGAGTTCTTTCACCTGTTTTAATGCCGTGGCGACGTGATCATCCGTGATAACAAAGCCTTGTTGTCTGAGCTGTTCAATGGCGCTCAAAACTGTTTTAACGTTTTTTAGCTGATAGGTTCCCGTAAGGTCGAGTTGAAGGCTGGACGGTTGAGATGGCCGACGCTTGGAGGCTTTCGATATCGAACGGACGGAAATATCCAGGAAGACCGGGTCTTCAGGTCGCTGACTTCCGGCTTGCGGCTTCGGAGTTCCGGCTTCAGCCGGCTCCACTATCCATTCATCTGAAGCAAAAGATAGTTCAGATCCGGTTTCACGCGCTTTTGAGATGAAGACCGCGGAAATTTCTTCCTGCCTTTCGCCGATTACCACTGGAATGCCGGGTTTAATGATGCCGGCCTTCTCGGCAGCTATTGCGGGCAGGGTATCGCCCAGGATATTCACGTGATCATAGCCAATATTGGTGATGACCGAAAGGAGCGGAGTGATGACATTTGTTGAATCGAGACGTCCGCCCAGTCCCACCTCAATCACGGCAATGTCAACCTGTTCTTTTGCAAAATGATCAAAAGCCATGGCGACGGTCACTTCAAAAAACGAAGGTCCGATGTTCTCGATGGTGTTCCGGTTACGTTCAACGAAGCACATCACTTTTTCCTCTGTGATCATCTTTCCGTTTATGCGGATCCTTTCCCTGAAGTCGCGAAGGTGAGGGGAGGTGTATAAACCGGTTTTATAGCCTGCTGTTTGCAGGATTGCCGCCAGCATATGCGAGGTAGAGCCTTTGCCATTGGTTCCTCCGACATGGACGCTTTTGAACTCATGCTGCGGATCCCCAAGCTGCTTGCAGAGATCAAGGGTGTTGCCCAGACCTTTTTTAATCGCCGAAGCACCGCTTCGGGTAAACATGGGCAATCGTGAATATAGGTAGCTGATCGTTTCCTGATAATTCATGCGCACAGCCGGCAAGGAGTGGAATATAAATATCGGTTATTTAACCTTGAAGTTGAAAACAACGACACCGATCTGAACATCCGGGGCTGATTCCAGTTGATTTAGTCGTGCTCCGAGCACAGCCCTTTCGCACTTTTGCCATAAGGACAGGTCAGAAAGAGTAGTCCCCCTGGCGCCTGCGCGGGCAAAAACAACTGTCCCCGTTTTGTCTACACGAATTTCGACAGCGATCTTTCCGGAACTTTGCCCTTTATCTTCAATAGCGGGAATGCTTACGAAGCGTCGGTTTGCAAGCGACAGGTTCACATCACCAAAGCCGGATCCGCCTTTGCCATAGTTGGGTGACAGCGGGTCGCCATCCTGTTCGCCCTGATTGCCGGGACTGCTTCCCGTGCCGTCGCCTTTACCGGTTGCATTATTCTTTTTGCCTTTATACAGGGCATTCTGGTTTATTGCCGGCTGTGCCGGTTTGTCCTCCGCAGATGTTGCGGGCGTTGGCGAAGATTTCTTTTCTTTTGTCGATATCGCAGCTGCATCCTCCGTGTTCTGTGTAACAACCGCCTTGTCGCTGGACTGAATGGAAGGTGTTTCAGAAGGTGTTTCAGACACGTTATCCGGCGGCGTATTATTGGCGTTCGGGTCCATTGACGGTTCCTCTACGCTCATGTAATCTTCGCCCATACCTTCTTCAACCGTGCCGTAATTTACAATGATGCCACCCGTACCCACTTCTTGTTTCGGCATCCCTATCACAATAAAATAACTGATAGCCAGGAGTATTCCAACCGTGGTCAGCGAGAATGCGATGGCTTTGGGATAGTTATTTTCTTCGCGGTACTGCATACTACTTTTGTTCGGTTGCAAGAACCATTTTGATCTTAAGCTTGTTGGCCATGTCCATAACATTGACCACATTTTCGACCGCGATGGTGCGATCGACATATAAAACAATAGTCAGCTCTTGTGCCTGTTGCGCATAATTCTGTAATGTTGGCATCAGCTGATCGATCAGGACCTGCTTTTTGTCGACGAAATATTCCAAGTCTTTAGTAACCTCTACAGAAATTGTCTTCTTAGAAACAGACTGCCCTGAATCAGAACGGGGAAGCAATAATTTTACCACATTTGGGTTGGTAACGGTTGATGCGATCAAAAAGAACAGCATCAGGAAAAACATAATATCGTTCATGGCAGAAGAATGGACTTCTGCTTCAGGGCGTTTTCTTCGTCTTAAATTCATCTTCCCGGCTCTTCTAACAGATCAATAAATTCGATGGCGTCAGTTTCCATGCGTAATATTACACGATCAACCATGATATTTAGTATATGGTAACCGATATAAGCCAGGATCCCGATCATCAGTCCTGCGGCCGAAGTGATCATCTTTTCATATAGACCACCGGCAATAATCCCCATACTGATATTGTCGGATAGCGAAATATTGTAGAAGATCCGGATAACGCCTGAAATGGTTCCGATGAAACCCAGCATCGGTGCGACGCCCGCAACAATGCCCAGTATGCTGATGTTTTTTTCCAGTTTGGAAACCTCTAATTTGCCGACGTTCTCGATCGCCCCTTCTATCTCCTTGATCGGACGTCCGATACGCAGCAAGCCCTTCTGGAGCATTCTGCCCAACGCAGAGTTGCTGTTTCGGCATATGGCGATCGCAGAATCCAGCTTTCCTGAAATGATGCTCGATTTTACCTGTTGCATCAGATTGGATTCATCGCGCGATGCTTTGCGGATCGTAATATAACGTTCGATAAAGATGACCAGGCCGAGAAGGAGCAGGATCGCAATGGGGATCATTACCCATCCACCTTTGATAAGCAGGTCGATGAAGCGTAATTCCTGCGTTTGTGCAACAGCTTGTGTTGCTGCTGCGGTAGTGTCGTTAACTATTGGAGCTATGGTATCAGCTTGTAATAAGAACATGTGTGTGTTATTGGTTTTTTAAATCGTAAATGTAGGCGCCGGGTTCAATATCTTCTTTGATACGGGTCAATTCTTTCTGAGCCGAAGGCTTATCGGAAAACGAGGCCAGACTAACTAAAATATTGTTTCTCTTTTTATCTTTTGCCAGGATGATCCGGGCATCGATCCCTTTTGATTTGAATGCTTTAACAATTCTTTCTGCATCAGCCTGCCTGTTTAAAGAAGCAGCGATGATCTCGTAGGTAGTGCCGGTGGTGTTTACCTGCTGCGCCCTGGTGGTTACATCAATAGTATCTCTGGCGCTGTCAACATCAAAGCCTTGTTGTTCAAGCGCTCCCACGATGCTATCGGCAACGGCGATTGAATCCGCATACGTCTGCGGCTTGCCCACAGGGATAGCCATTTTTTGGGGGACTTGCGCGGGCGCGCCCTCTGTCAGCCGTTTGAAGAGTTCGGGTTTCCAAAAATGGATGGCCGTGACCACGATAAGGATGACCGTAATAATTCCTGTAATTAAAACTCCTTTCGAACGCTTACGCGGTTCATCGTTAAACTCGTATTCATTATCCGCATCGGAGGCCGGTGCGATCTCTTCCTGATAGTGCCCTACAGATGCGGCAGGAACTTTCTCAATATCCTTTACCGGAGCAAAACCATAAAACGAGTGACCAAGCTTCAGCTTTTCCTCAGCTTCCAGCGTAAGTTCAGCTTCGGATTTGAACAATACACCGAGTGGTGAAAGGTCGGCATTGCCTGTATCATTCAACTGTTGAAGAATGCCGGCCGCAAATTTCTCAACAAAATAGGCAGCAGATGCCAGCGAAATGTTTTTCTGTTTGCCTACATATCCGGTAAGCAGGTCGTCTGTTCTAAAGTCTGATTTAAAGGCAAGCTTTTCAGAAGGCGGATAAAAATCATTCTTCTGCTTGTCAAAATATCCTTCAACACGCTTTTTATAAAAAGTCCCCAACCCGGAAACGCTAACCTCATCATGTTCTTGCAGCAGGTCTGCAATAAAAGGGGCGATATTCATCCCTGTAAAATTAGTTTTAAAATCGCTTACACCAAAGCCTGTTTAAAAAGAGTAATTGAAACCTGCGAAGATGTTGGTGCCGAATTTTGGATAATACAAATACTGCTGATACTGCGTCCCGAAGATGTTATTTACGCGCAGATAGGTACCTAGTTTATTATTGATCCGGTACTCGCCACCGGCACTCAGATCAATAAAGCTCTTCACACGCGAGATTTCATTAGCCTGAGATGAACTTAACGGGTCTATCACCTTAGCGTAGCTGTCGCCATTGTAGACCACTTCAGCATCAAAACCAAGTTTTTTGTTGACCTGCAGCCGGCCGGTTCCTGAAACTTTGAGTCCGGGTTTGAACCAGGCCTCTTCTTCCGTGGCCATATCGTAATGATTGGCCTGAGCTTTACCGGTTAGAGTAAATACATCCGATGCTTTGATACTCAGTTCTCCCTCAATACCCGCGACCTTACTTTCACCGCCATCATAGGTCATTAAGAAACGTGACGGGGTACCCGGGTTGTTCACGAACAGGGGCATGTTGTCGGTCTTTTTAAGGTAAGCCATCATCCGGAACCCGAAACCGGAGCCGGCGTTGCCTTTGATACCGCCATAGACGTTCGTTTTTTCTACAGCGTTCATTAGGGCGATGTTATTGTCCAGAAAAGGGTTCTCATAGGTCAACTCCTTCAGTGATGTCTTGACCACGTCGCCTTTGACACCACCAAATATAATGGCATATTCGGTTGCGATCGGTACTTCTATGGAAGCAGACGGGAAGACATTCGTCCGGTTACGATCGCCAAATTCATTGGCGATGTTGAGTCCGACATTCAAAAGGAAGCCGTTACCCCGAAATTTTACATAAGGATTACCGCGCAGAATGTGATTGCCCAGGCTGTACAATTCATCTTTGGCGCCCGTAAAGTCAGCAGAAGCATTGAAACCGAAGTTGAAATTGTTGAATGCCTTGTTGAAGTATCCGGTCAGCGCCAGTGAATTCTCTCTCCCTTCCGAGATGTTACCGAACATGTAGCCGTTAAGTTTCAATCCGTAATTGAGCTTGTCGGAAGCTTCCGAGTAGTTATTATATAGTTCGCCTTCCGCTTCGAGGGTATTGAATCGCTGTTTACCCGGATCGGCAGAAGGGGCTGGCAGAGCAGAGTTAAGACCGTAAAAGTAGGTAGATCTCCGGTCAAAAGTTAGGCGGCCTGCATACGTCAGATTATCCGCTATGCTTCGGCCAAACAATCCGAATTGCTGGTTAGAAAGCTGTTGCTTACTCAGGTCGCCTCCGGATTGGGAAAGGTGTTTGGCGAAAAAGCCCGCCTGAAGAGCTTCATCATCTCCCGTGTTCAGATAGATCTCCGCTAAACCGGTATTCAGGTTGCCGACACCCACTTTTGCATAGTGGTTCCGGAGCAGCGCCGGCTTTTCATCCGCTAATTTCTGAGCTTTAAGTTCACGGATATCCGTATTCAACTCAAGTTTTTTATCAAGAATATTATAGGATAAGGACGGCTTAAAAGGTTCATTCGTGTTCAGATCAGGGCTCCTGCGAATTTTAACTGCATCTGCCAGAACCGGCTTATATGGCCGGACAACTTCGATCTCTTCGGTAACTGCCTGTGGTTCGGCCTTTTTTTCCTGTCCAAAAACTGTTGCCGCCAGGAAAGCCAGGTTAACGGTCAGGGTATATTTTAGTACAAGTTTCATGGACTTATTTCGTTTCGTTCAGTTTTTCTAATTTCTCTTTTGCCACAGGAAGAACATCTTCCTCTGAGCCTTCATAGTTATCGAGTACACTCTGCAGCGTGGCTTTTGCCTGGAACGCATCTTTAACCGCTACATAGCTATCAGCAAGCAATATAAAGCTCTTGGCAACCCAGTAGTCGTGGGATGGCATTTTATTGATAAGCTCGAAGGCTGTCTTTTGAGCAGCCTTATAATTCGCCTGCTGATACTGAATGTTTGCCAGCGTGTATTTTGCTTCAGCGCCCGTAATGGTCTGGGTTTTGTCGGCAACATAGATAAATTCTTTTACGGCCGTTGTAGTGTCGCCTCTCATCAGGTAGGCCTTTCCTGAGAACAGGCCTGCGCGTAATTTCTCTTCTTCCGATGATTTCTCTGATCTTGCCACCAGATCGGCGTATTTCAGAATGTCATCAGGCATCTGCAAATGGCTGTAGGCCTCCATCAGATTATTAATGGCGTAGCTGTAGTGGACTTTGTACTCAGAGTTCAACTCCAGCTTCTTCAAATGCACGATGGCCTCATTGTACTTTTTCTGACCAAGATACAGCCGCGAAACGCTGATGAGTGCGCGCTCGGTGTAGTCGCTTGTCCAGTCGTTCAAAATGAAGTCGTAGTCCGGTATCGCTTCGTTAGGGCGACCCAATTTAACCAGACATTCGGCCCTTACGAACTTTGCATGCTTCTCATGAATAGGTCGGGGGAATTTATCGAAATAAGCATTGATGGCATCATAACCACCCTGCCAGTCGCCCCGCAGGAAGCGGTTGTTTGCTGCCTGGAAGGTGATGTTATCCTGTTCCGAAGTGCTCAGGTTTCCGATGTTGGTGCTGTTTGCATATGCAAGGAAGCCATCCGCATCGGTCCGGTCCAGGTAGATGTTTTTGATCGAAACCAGGGCCTGCTGCGCCTCGTCAGTGGTTGAAAAGTCGTTCACTACCCGTTTGAAAGTTTCAAGAGCGGCATCATCCTGATCCTGGTTGTATTGAACCAGCCCAATAGTTACAAGCGCCCGTGGCACGTAGCTGCTTCGCGGATATTTTTCGATCAGGTTGGTGAGGTCGGTTTTCGACTTGTCGAAATCACCTTTAACGAAGTAGGTGTAACCTATTTCAAAAACGGCGTCGTCAGCGTAATTTGATTTTGGGAACTGCAGCAAAAGACCCTGATGTGTGGCGATCTTTGCATCATTGTCATTCTGTAAACCTTGTATCATCCCTCTCTGGAACAACGCGTAATCTTCGCCTTTACCCTTGTTGGCGATAATGCGGTTATAGTACTGAAGCGCATTATCATAGTTCTTCAGCACGAAGTATGAATCCGCGAGGCGTAATGTAGCGTCCGCCAGGGTATTTCGGTCTTTTTCATTTCCGGTCAGGAAGCGGTTCAAATAGGTAACGGCCTTGCCATAGGTCTCGTTTTCGAACGCAGAATAGGCGAGGGCGTAATTAGCATAGTTATAGACTTCCGTTTTACGTGCGGCAGGTAAGGAAAGGAACTTTTCAAAGTTTGCGACTGATTCTCCGTATTTGCGCACCTCATACATAGCTTCGGCCAGCCAGTAAGTTGAAAGGGCTTCAATATTCTCATCAACCGCATTGTTATTGGAGCGCATGAATACGGATATCGAATTCTCAAAGGCGCGCTCATTGTAAAATTCCAGTCCACGGTAATAGGTTACCTTTTGATATACTTCTTTCGCTTCACGGTTCTTGTTCGGGATCTCCTCCAGTATATGTATAGCTTCTTTATAATTTTTAGTGCTCAAAAGTATTTCACCGAGCAATGTTTTAGCCTCATCAAGCTTTTTCGATCCAGGATAGCTCTTTAAGAACTGTTGTGTTGCGTCCAGGGCAACCTGGTGGAACTCCAGTTCGTATGACAGTTTAGCATAGTTGAAGAGTCCTTCTTCCTGTACCTGCTTATCGAAGCTTAGTTTGGATGCTCTGAAAAACGCATTCCGGGCAGCCTGTTTGTTTTTAGTGTTCAGAAATGACTGGCCCAATGCAACCATTCCGTTCTGATAGAACTGGTCGGCCGTATTTAGCTTTTCAAGTTCCTCAATAGCCCTGGTGAAATTATTGAGCTTGAAAAACGTGTAGCCGATCTGGTAGTGGTCCTGATTGTTTTGTGTACGTCCACGGTCTTTTTGCTGAAACTTCTGATAATAGACTGATGCGTTCTGATAGTCGGATTTTGCGAAATACGCGGCGGCAACAATACGGAACATCTCGGTTTCATATTGTTGCCTGCTGTTCTGCAGGACGGGGACAGCATACTCCAGTACATCGTCATACCGTTTATCGAGGAAGTACATCGCTGAAATGTAATATGGATAACTGGTTTCGTATGCTTTCGAACCTTTGAGCTTTTCAAATTCGGTCAGGGCAGATTTATAATCCTTATCCAGATAGCTTAGATAAGCATAGTAGTAAATTGAAGGCTCCTGAAAAGCGGACCTTTCGTTCTTAAGCTTATAGAACAGCGGCTTGGCCTGTTTAAAGTCTTTTGTTTCAATATATGAGTATCCCAGCTTGAACCGGAATTCCGCATCTTCTTTTGAAGACAATGCATTTTTATCAATCTTGTTAAACCAGTCAATAGCTTTCGGATAATTTTTCTTCGCGAAATAGGAACGTCCTACCTGGAAGTAAGCCATTTTAGTGTTACCGTTTGCAGGATGCTCAGTAATAAATTTTAAGAACAGGCTTTCGGCATCCTGATTACCTAATTCAAGCGCGCATAATGCATGGTAATATTGAGCGTTCTCCTGCAATAAGGTGATCTCGTTCCCCGGGCGTGGCTGTGCTAAAGATGCAAGCCGGAGGTTCTCCACCCTGGTAAATTGTTCGGCGGCTGCTGCGTATTTTTCTTTCTGCAATAGCTCCAGACCAGATTTATATGACTGGTTAATTTCAAACCAGGTCGTTTGCTGGGCGAACAGGGGAACGGAAAGAAATGACAGAGCAACAGTAAGGCGGGTATATTTTCTAAACATAAGTATCAAAGTCTTAATAACGCTAAATTATCGTGCAACGCATATTGAGGACGATGCAAGAAATTAACATTTTGTGGAAAAGCGCAATGTTAAGGATTTTTTCTTTCCTCTCGTTTCATTATTGACCAGTACCGCATCTCGTTGGTATTCCAGACGATCAGATTGTAGACAAAGCCGATCAAAATGGAAAAAACTATGGAATTTAGTCCGAGCCGCCACAAATGTTCCAGGCTGATGAAGCCATAACTCAGGTCGCCGATAATGAAAAAGTTGATGAAGTCAACCAGGACGACCAGCGGAAGAACCAGGTGAAGGGCTGTCTTTTTAAACTTCTTTCCCCAGTTCCAGTTTTTTCGGGCAATGCCCCAATAGTCTGTGAATCTTTTTTCCCCGGGCGACATGAGCAACTACGATTTTTGACTGGCTAAGAGATACAGAACCGCCATTCTGATGGCAACGCCGTTTTCTACCTGTTCTAAAATGATTGATTGCTTGCTGTCGGCAACATCACTGGTGATTTCCACCCCGCGGTTGATGGGTCCGGGATGCATGACGGTTATTTCTTTGTCCAGCGAGTCGAGGATCTGCTTATTCAAGCCGTACATCATTGAATATTCACGCAGCGAGGGAAAATATTTGATATCCTGACGTTCGAGTTGGATTCGAAGCATATTGGCCACATCGCACCAGTTGAGCGCTTTCATAAGGTCATGTTCAACCTTTACGCCGAGCGATCCGATGTATTTTGGCACGAGCGTAGTGGGGCCGCAAACCATCACTTCGGCGCCCAGTTTCTGCAGGCAAAGAATATTAGACAATGCCACCCGGGAGTGAAGGATATCCCCGATGATAGCGATCTTTTTTCCGGCCACTTCGCCATATTTCTCTCTTATTGAAAACGCATCGAGCAAAGCCTGAGTGGGGTGTTCATGTGCTCCGTCGCCGGCATTTACGATCTGGGCGTTGATATGCCTGCTCAAAAATACTCCTGCTCCCGGATACGGATGGCGCATCACCACCATATCCACTTTCATAGCTAAGATGTTGTTTACGGTGTCAATAAGGGTTTCACCCTTACTGACCGATGACGAAGAGGCGGCAAAATTTATCGTATCTGCTGAAAGGCGCTTCTGTGCAAGCTCAAACGAAAGCCGCGTACGGGTGGAGTTCTCAAAAAAGATATTGGCGATGGTGATATCGCGTAAAGAAGGGACCTTTTTTATAGGTCTGTTCAGTACATCTTTGAAGGTGTCGGCAGTTTCAAAAATTAAATCGATATCCTGTTTGTTGAGGTCTTTAATTCCTAAAAGATGTCTTGTGCTGAGCTGCTGCGACTTTTCTGCCATTTTTATAGTTCTGTGAGTAGTGTAACGTTGTCCTCTCCGTCGGTTTCTTTCCAGCTAACCCTTACTTTCTGTGAATTGATGGTATCCACCTGCATGCCGATATAGTCTGGCTCGATAGGCAGATGCCGAGAAAAACGGCGGTCCACTAAAACCAGCAACTCTACTTTTTCGGGTCTGCCGAAAGCCAGGAGGGCATCCATAGCCGCTCTGATCGTCCTTCCGGTCCAGAGCACATCATCCACCAGGATCACCTTTTTGTTTTCAATGATAAAGTCGATTTCGGTGCTGCTTGGAATAAGCGGGCCTTCATGGCTACGGAAGTCGTCGCGAAAGAACGTGATGTCCAGATTGCCGCTTTTTATTGCTGCTGCCGGTAAAAGGCTCTGCAGATGCCTGGTAATGCGGTTTGCCAGAAAGGTTCCACGAGGCTGAATGCCCAGGATTACCGAGTTGGAAAAATCATCATGATTTTCGATTAACTGATGGCAAAGACGTTGAATGGTGATCTGAAACTTCTTACCGTTGAGCAGGGATAAATTTTGCATCAGTGTGGGTTTGGGCAAAAATAGGAAAAAATGGAAACAAGGCTGACCAAAAAACAAAAAAGCCTCCCCGGTATTCGGGGAGGCTTATATAAGCAACTAAAACTTAATCTTATTCTTCAGATCCTTTAGCTTTTTTGGCTTTGTTTTCAGCGCCTTCCATTTGCTCTTTCAACTGTGCCAATACACCTAAATCGCCTAAAGTAGATTTCTCAACTGACTCTTTCACTTTCTTCACAGCACTTGAAGTTGCTTTAACTTCTTTCTGTTTTTGTGAACGCTCTTCGGCGCGGGCTTCAGCTTTTTGCTCTTCCCAGATACGAGAGTGAGATACTACGATACGCTTGGAATCTTTGTTGAATTCAATGATCTTGAATTCAGCGGTTTCTTCAGCTTTTAATGATTTGCCATCTTCTTTAACAGAATGTTTAGTTGGGGCAAACCCTTCAACACCGTAAGGCAGTGCAATGATCGAACCTTTGTCGGTTACTTTCAATACAGTTCCCTCGTGGATTGAATCGAGTGTGAATACGGTTTCGAAAGTATCCCATGGGTTTTCTTCCAACTGCTTGTGACCCAGGCTGAGTTTACGGTTTTCTTCGTCAAGTTCAAGAACAACCACATCCAGTTCTTCACCTACCTTAGTGAATTCTGCCGGGTGACTGATCTTTTTAGACCATGAAAGATCAGAGATGTGAACTAATCCGTCAATTCCTTCTTCGATCTCAACAAATACGCCGAAGTTGGTCATGTTCTTCACAACAGCTTTGTGCTGGCTGCCAATAGGATATCTACCAGCAACGCCCTGCCATGGATCCGGAGTAAGTTGTTTGATACCCAGACTCATCTTGCGCTCTTCGCGGTCTAAGGTCAGTACCTGCGCCTCTACTTCGTCGCCCACTTTCAGGAATTCCTGAGGGTTACGCAGATTTTGAGACCATGACATCTCAGACACGTGGATCAATCCTTCAACGCCCGGAGTGATCTCTAAGAATGCACCGTAATCAGCAACGGTAACAACTTTACCTTTTACCTTAGAGCCAACTTCAATAGCAGTATCAAGCGACTCCCATGGATGAGCAGTCAGTTGTTTCAAGCCCAGAGCGATACGTTTTTTCTCGTCGTCAAAGTCAAGAACAACAACGTTAACTTTTTGGTCAAGCGACAATACTTCTTTCGGATGCTCGATACGGCCCCATGAAATATCAGTGATATGCAGTAATCCGTCAACACCGCCAAGGTCGATGAACACACCGAAGTCGGTGATGTTTTTAACAGTTCCTTCAAGAACCTGACCTTTTTCAAGACGAGCAACGATCTCTGTTTTTTGATTCTCTAAATCGTCTTCAATAAGAACTTTGTGAGATACCACTACGTTCTTGAATTCATGGTTGATCTTCACAACCTTGAATTCCATAGTCTTGCCTACATAGATGTCGTAATCACGGATAGGCTTAATGTCGATCTGGGATCCAGGTAAGAAGGCCTCAACGCCCATGATATCAACGATAAGACCACCTTTGGTGCGGCTCTTAACGTAACCGTTGATGATCGTGTCATTCTCAAGCGCAAGGTTGATGGTTTCCCACGATTTTTGTGTTTTAGCACGTTTACGCGAAAGAACTAACTGTCCGTTAGCATCTTCCTGCGATTCAACAAATACTTCAACGGTGTCACCTACCTTCAGGTCCGGTGTGTCACGGAATTCAGAAAGAGATACTAAACCGTCAGATTTGAACCCGATGTTTAATACCACATCTTTGTTGTTAATCGAAACAACAGTACCGGTGATGATCTCACCTTTGTTGATCGAGTTAAACGTTCCGGCATACAGCTGCTCAAGCTTTTCGCGCTCTTCTTTGCTGTAGTTTCCGAAACTGCCTTTGTCATCCGCATCCCAGTCGAAATCTCCTGCAGGGGTAACTAAAGTTTTTGATTTGATCTCTTCGATCGACAAAGAATCTGCTTCAGACTCAATGTTTTCTTTTTCTTTAACCGATGTGGTTGCTCCATGGAGTTCAGCTTCTTTAGCTTTTAGCTCCTTTTCTGCTTCTTGTTTTTTGGCCATT
>DASWXL010000210.1:0-3696 GCA_036405495.1 Sphingobacteriaceae bacterium
AGAATGAGCACTGAACAGAACACCAAAGATGTGACCCGCCTTAAAAGGAAGCTTTCCAGGCTGGAGAAAGAAGTGGCTGAGCTTAAAGCGCAAACCGCGTTTTTACAAAAAATAGTTGACCAGGTCCCGGCAAATATTTACATCTCCGACCTTGAAAAAGGGGTGGTTTGGTGCAATAAAACCAATGAAGAAACCCTGGGATATACGCTGGATGAGATCCTGGAAATGGGAGGCCTGAACTACCTGTATCAACTGGTCCATCCGGAAGATCACACGGTACCCGACAACAGTGTTAAGCACTATCAAAACTTTAACGGCGCCGAATATGGTGGCGTCTTCAGAGCAAGACATCGTAATGAAAAAACATATGAATGGTATGTGGGGTGGGCAAAAGCCTTTAACCGTTCGGACAAGGGGAACGTAAAAGAGCTGCTTTGTGTGGATGTCAACATGAGTCCTCAGATGAATACAGACGAACAGCTCATCGCCGCGCTTAAGGAAAACCTAAAACTGAAAAACAGGCTTCTTATCAAGAGTCTCCGAAACCGTGAGATCGAAGTACTGCAATTGATATGCAGGGGCCTGAGCACCAAGGAGATCGCCGCTAAATTATTCCTGAGCGTCCATACTGTCAACACCCACCGGAAGAATATTCAGCATAAGCTTGGAACGTCTAATGTTGCCGAACTGGTTTCACTGGCTTCGGAAGCGGGGCTGTGACAAGAGCTTTCGAAGCATCCCGTTACTCTTAAGAACTACCTACTTTCCGGTATTGTCAGTGTGTAATATTATTAATTTCTTTGTACAAAAGTTAATTAATATGAAGACACGTTTACTTTTAACCGTATTAGCGCTAGCCTGTATTATTGGCGGAGCAAGTGCGCAGAATGACAATGCACAGGACATTTCACCTGCCGATACGAAGAACCTGGTCAAGGTCAATCTGTTCGCCCTTCCCCTCAACAATTTCTCGTTTCAGTACGAAAGGGCGATCGGCAAAAAAACCGCAGTGGGCCTCGGTTTCCGGTATATGCCAAACTCTGGGGTTCCATTAAAGAACTCGCTGGAACAAGTGATCGATGATCCCGAAACATGGGATCAGATCCACAGTTTTAAAACCGGTAACGTGGCCATCACGCCTGAGATCAGGTTTTATGCCGGTAAAGGTGTTTTTCGCGGATTCTACTTTGCGCCGTTTGCACGAATTTCAAGATTTAGCGCGGAATTACCCTTTGAGTATGAATTCGAGGCAGAGAACCCTGATGGATCGACATTTACGCGTACCGAAAACATCTTGCTGAAGGGGAATGTAAACACCATCACCGCAGGTATTCTTCTTGGTGCACAATGGAAGGTAAGCCGGCTGGTTTATTTAGACTGGTGGATCCTCGGACCTCAGTATGGAGGATCCAAAGGCCATATCATCGGCTCTAAAAATCTTTTGCCAGAGGAACAGAACGAGTTAAGAGCGGAGCTAAGTGATCTCGATATTCCGCTTGTCGACGCTACAACCTCTGTAAACAGCAGTGGAGCAAGGATGGATTTCAAAGGCCCATGGGCCGGACTTAGAGCAGGACTGAACCTGGGGATAAGATTCTAATTACAAACCAAAAAAGGCGGGACGCTCCGCCTTTTTTGTTATTCAACCTTCTCGACACGCAGGCCTGCATCCGTTACCTCTTTCAACGGATTGTCGCGCATATTCTGCTCTATTTCAAAAACGTACTTCCCTTTTTGGGGAAAGCGGTAACTATCTTTGAAAGGAAGCTGATAACTATACAGGCTTCCCGATCCGCTTCCCAGCCATTCGCCGTCGGGGTTTGCCAGTTTGAATTCCCGTCGTTCTGTAACCCTCCGGCCATCCGGTCCAACCTGATGTATCAGCAAAAAAATGTTTGAGTATTTATAATCTCCGGTGTGACGAAGATTAACGAAAATCGAATAAACGGCTTTTTCGTCATCGATGGTAACGGGAACCCTGACCTTATTAATATAACTCCAGTTCTCACCAATAATAGCCTGGTTGGTATCAATAACGGCGCCGTTATTAGCGCACGCCGTGAGCATTGATATCAGACCGGTAAAAACCAAAAGCCGGTTAAGCGCCTTCATTGTTTCCGGGTTTCTGACGGTTGGGATTATTTCTGTCATTCCGCTTTTTGCTTCTGTTTCCCCGGCGGTGGGCGTCCGGTTTCCCTGAAGCCGGGCCAGTCGGTTTGGGGTTCACAGCAAGTGCTGCCGGTTCCCTGGTTCCCGAAGGCTGACGGTTCTGATTTGTTTCAGGTACGCCGCCCGAACCTTTCGGCCTGTTTCTGTTACGGTTGGATTTCTTTTTCCTGTTCCGGTTCTTTTCATCCAGACGGGTCAGACTGTCCTGACCGACAACGTTCTCATAATCCAGCACTTTTTCCACCTGTGTTACCGGCAGGTCTGCCGCTTCTTCTTTCAGATCGTCGGGCTGAATGCCTTCTTTATTCAACTGCTGGATCTCGCGTACCCGCTTTATCTCTACCGGTATCCAGCTTTCCTCGTTTGGATAACTGAACCACATAAGTTTCTTGAAGATGTCTGTTTTCTGAAGTCTGGCCGTACCTCTACCCGTTTCAAGCCTGTCCACATTGGTAGGGATATCTTTCAACGCGTCCATGTAGGTATCCAGCTCGTAATTCAGGCAGCACTTCAACTTTCCGCATTGCCCGGCAAGCTTTAAGGTGTTCAACGATAAGTTTTGATATCGGGCTGCAGCGGTTGACACCGTTTTGAAATCCGTCAGCCAGGTTGAACAGCAAAGCTCGCGTCCGCAGGATCCTATTCCACCGAGGCGACTCGCTTCCTGACGCATTCCTATCTGGCGCATCTCTATCCTGATACGGAAAGCTTCCGCCATTTTTTTGATGAGCTCGCGGAAGTCGACGCGCCCTTCGGCCGTGTAGTAAAATGTAGCTTTAGTCTTATCACCCTGATAATCTACGTCGCTAAGTTTCATCGATAAGCCGAGATTCAATGCCAGGGTACGGGCCCTGTGCATGGTTTCCCACTCCATCTCCTTGGCGGCTTTCCACTTATCAACATCTGCAGGTGTAGCCTTCCGATAGATCTTCTTTACTACATCTTCGATCTTAATGTGCTTCTTCCTTAGCTGCATCCTGACCAGTTCGCCGGTGAGCGAAACGTGGCCGATATCATAGCCTCCTGTAGTACTTTCAACCGCTACCAATTCTCCGGCCTCCAGATACAGATTTTCGTGATTAATGAAGAACTCCTTCCGAGATCCTTTAAATTTTACTTCAACAAGATCGAAAGGCCTATAATTTGCCGGCATGTCCATGTGGGCAAGCCAGTCGTAAACATCTAATTTACTGCAACCATTTGTAAGGCAAGTACCATTACTTTTGCAGCCTGCAGGGGTGCAACCACCTCCTGATGAACAGCTTCCGCATCCCATATTAACTATATATATGTTGTGTCCCCCGCGGGATCGTATTGTATTTTAATATATTAACAAATTGCAAAGATACATCTAAAAATAGAATTTTCGGGTTGGCATTCCGCTCAATGTGGTAATGAGCCTTCTCCAGCTCCGCAATAATGGTATCGGCCTTGGCCATGTCCATTACCCTGCTAAAATTCGTTATGAACTCTTTTTCAGCAGGCCGAAGATGTATAAGCTCGCTCGCCCCGGATAAGACATAAATG
>DASWXL010000211.1:0-2619 GCA_036405495.1 Sphingobacteriaceae bacterium
AAATTCGGTATTCCGCATCAATGAGCGTGAAACCTTCGATGTTGAAGGGCATTATATCTTTGATGAACTGGAAAGCGGCAAGTCCGCCACAGTTAAGGCAAACCTGGCCAGTGGAACCCGTTCAGCACACGCCCGCAATCACTTGCGGGCTGATATCTACAGCACTGAACTTAAAGCATATCTGCAGAAAGGCCGTTCATATTTCGAGAGCGGGCTTCGGTATCAGTTCGATCGGATAGATGACAGTCTTAACGAGTATTCCGTTATCGATACGGCCGGTGATACAAGTGCCGGCCGCGGGCTTTCAGATGTAGTTTCTTCGGAAAACCAGGTCTCGACATCGCGAATAAGCTTTTACATGCAGGATGTTGTGGCCATCAATTCACGGCTTACTTTGTCGGCCGGTGTCAGAGGAAACTTTAATACCGGAAACAGGGAATTCCTATTAACGCCGAGAGTAAGCCTGGCATTCCAGCCTCAGAATCCGGACGTCACTTACAGATTTGCTGCAGGGAGCTATTCTCAACCTTCGTTTTATCGGGAAATGCGGATGTTCAATGGACAGCTTGTTCACAACACCCGTGCACAACGCTCTGTCCATTTCCTGGCAGGCCTGGACCGAAGTTTCGTGAAACTGAACACCAGGATCAAATTCACTTCTGAGGTCTACTATAAAGCCCTTTCTGATCTGGTTCCATACAAGATCGAGAATTTGCGCGTACGGTATCTTGCCGATCAGCGTGCTAAGGGTTATGCGGCGGGCGTCGATCTTAGCTTCAGCGGCGAGCTTGTAAAAGATATGGAATCGTCTTTCCGTTTGTCGCTCATGAAAACGATGGAAGATATTGAAGGTGACTTTTTCAATCGCACAACTGCATCCGGAAGTACTGAAAGAGTTGAGCCAGGACTGCTTAAGCGGCCTGCAGATCAGCGTATAAACGCCTCTGTTTTTTTTCAGGACAAGCTTTTTAACAGTCCGTCCAATAAAGTACATTTAACGTTGCTGTACGGCTCTTCATTGCCGGTCGGACCGCCACAGACGGAACGCTATAGGGATGTCTTTAAGATACCGGCCTATAAACGTGCAGATATCGGGTTCTCTAAAGATTTTCTCGATGCTTCTTTGCAACGACGATCAGCTAAGCTGAATAAATATTTTTCGTCGTTCATCCTGTATGCGGGCGTATTCAACCTTCTTGACAATAACAATACCGTGTCATATCTATGGCTTAAGGATGCATATGATAATCAGTATGCGATCCCTAATTACTTAAGTGGCAGGCGCTTAAATGTTAAGCTGATCGCGGGATTCAAGTAAAAGGCTTTGCTTTTATTTGGAATTAATCCCTGCCGTTTTAGTTAATTCTTCTAATTTTGAGCATCATTTGAGAAAAATCATGAAACACAATTTTGGCGCAGGTCCCTGCATTTTACCCCAGGAAGTTTTTAAGCAGGCTTCACAGGCAGTATTAAATTTCAATGAAACCGGTTTGTCTATTCTTGAAATTTCTCATCGAACTCCGGAGTTTGAGGCCGTTGTCGATGAGACCATTCGTCTGGTTAAAGAACTGTTGAATGTTCCGGCCGGATATTCCGTTGTGTTACTTCAGGGAGGGGCAAGCCTGCAGTTCTCGATGGTACCGATGAATCTGCTGGGAGACGGCGGGACGGCGGCATACCTTGATACTGGTGTCTGGGCTTCCAAAGCCATTAAAGAGGCTAAACTGTTCGGAAACGTGAATATAGTGGCGTCTTCAAAAGACAAGAACTATAGCTATATACCCAAAGACTTTTCCATTCCTCAGGATGCCGCTTATTTTCATTGTACATCGAATAACACGATTTACGGGACGGAACTGTTCGATTTTCCGGCTTCGCCGATTCCGGTGGTTTGTGATATGTCGTCAGATATTCTCAGCCGGACGATCAACGTTGCCGATTTTGACCTGATCTATGCAGGCGCCCAAAAGAATATGGGCCCGGCTGGCGTAACCGTGGTTATCGTAAAAGATGAAATTCTGGGAAAAGTCGACCGTAAGATCCCATCAATGCTTGATTACAAGGTTCACATAGGAGGGGGCTCCATGTACAATACCCCTCCGGTATTCGCTATCTATACATCCATGCTGAATCTGCGATGGTTAAAATCAAAGGGTGGTGTTGCCGAGATCGAGAAAGACAATCAGGCAAAGGCAAATCTCCTTTACAAGGAAATTGACCGGAACCCGTTGTTTAAAGGCACCTGCCAGGTTGAAGACCGCTCCCGTATGAACGTTTGTTTTGTGATGGAAAATCCGGAGTTAGAAAAGCCTTTCCGGAAATTTGCAGAGGAAGCCGGAATTATCGGAATTGTCGGTCATCGCAGTGTAGGAGGGTTCAGAGCCTCTATCTATAATGCGTTATCCATAAACAGTGTACATGTATTGGTGGATGCGATGCAGCGCTTCGCTGAAAAACATGGATAAAAGAAATCAATAGTCAGAAGTCAAAAATTAATAAATCAAATTCACGATAAATGGTCAGAATACTTGCCAATGATGGAATAGATCCGGTAGGAAAAGAGTTACTGGAAAAAGCCGGGTTTACAGTAGATACCGAAAACATACCGCAGGACCAGCT
>DASWXL010000212.1:0-3215 GCA_036405495.1 Sphingobacteriaceae bacterium
GATCACTGAAGTGGTACTATCCCGCTGGATGAAAAAGGACGGTGACCGCGTAGAAATGGATGAAGCGATTGCTGAACTGGAATCGGACAAGGCAACGTTTGAACTTACGGCCGAACAGCCTGGAATTTTAAAGACTATTGCTAAAGAAGGCGAAACACTGGCTATCGGTGCAGTAGTTTGTTCTATTCAGGGCGGGCCTCAGGGCGCAGCTGCGGCATCTGTAAAGGCTGAAGACAAGCCGGCCGGGGCAAAAGCAGAGAAACCGGTCTCTTATGCGGCTGGAACTCCATCACCTGCTGCGGCTAAGATAATGGCGGAGAAAGGCGTTGACGCATCATCGGTTGATGGAAGCGGACCCGGTGGACGAATTACCAAAGACGATGCAATGAAGGCTCAGGGTGGCAGAAAGCCGGAAGCGCCCGCGTCAAAGCCTGAAACAAAAGCGGTTCCGTCGGCTGCCATTCCGGGAGCAAGAAACGAGCGCCGTGAAAAGATGTCTTCATTGCGCAAAACCGTTGCCAGAAGACTGGTTACTGTAAAGAATGAAACGGCTATGCTGACCACTTTTAATGAAGTGGATATGCAGCCGATCATGGATCTCCGCGCCAAGTACAAGGATAAGTTTAAAGAAAAGCACGGCGTCGGCCTTGGCTTCATGTCTTTCTTTACCAAGGCTGTATGCGAAGCACTAAAAGAGTTCCCTGCAGTTAATGCACGGATTGAAGGGGAAGAGATCGTATACAGCGACTTTGCCGATGTGTCTATTGCTGTTTCTGCTCCGAAAGGGTTAGTTGTTCCGGTTATCCGCAACGCAGACTCATTAAGTTTGGCGGAGATCGAAAAAGCGGTCCTGGCACTTGCCGGTAAAGCCCGTGAAAGCAAACTGACTCTTGAAGAAATGACCGGTGGAACCTTTACGATCACTAACGGCGGCGTTTTTGGTTCGATGATGTCTACACCTATAATCAATGCCCCTCAGTCGGCTATTCTAGGTATGCATAACATTGTTGAACGCCCGATGGCTGTAAACGGACAGGTTGTTATCAAGCCCATGATGTATGTTGCCTTGTCATATGATCACCGGATCATTGATGGCCGTGAGTCGGTTGGCTTCCTGGTAAGAGTTAAGCAACTACTGGAAGATCCGGCAAGACTACTATTGGGAGTTTAATAAAGAAAGCGTATCCAGTTAGGCGGAACCTGGTATGCCATAAAAAAACCGCTGAGCATAAGCTCAGCGGTTTTTTATTTTAGTTTGTGTGTGTGTTAAAGCCTTGATATGCTTCCTGATCCGCTTTTGGTCAGGTCAACATGAGGGTTACCGCTGTAACGGATATTTCCCGATCCGCTAAGAGCAGCTTCCAGGTGATCTTCAGCATGAATTGCGGCATTTCCGGAACCGCTGATTCTTACTTCGGCGTGCATAGTCTTAAAGTCCTTCCCACGGAAGCTGCCGGATCCGCTTATTGTCACTTTTGATGAACTGGACGCGCCGGTGGCACTAATAGAGCCAGATCCGCTGATCACGCCGGTATACGCCTTAACGTCCGTATTCACGATGATGCTTCCGGAGCCGCTTACAGCTGACGAAAAGCTGTCTCCTTTAACGGTTCCTTCAACTCTTGCACGTCCGGAGCCGGAAACGGCAAGCGACTTCAGGCTTCGTATGGTAACAAAGACTTTAACTTTTTCGGCACGGTCAAAATTAAAGTTCCAGCCGCGGTTCCGGTCCCTGAAGCCGATCCTGAGGATCCCGTTCTCTACATGAGTTTCGATTCTGCTGACGGTCTCTTTATCGCCTTCCAGGCGGATCTCATCCTTTTGCCCGAAAGTAATTACCGTTTCAAATGGGCCACCAACGTTAATTCCGGTAAATTTTGGGACGGTCCGGTCTTCCTGCAGCAACCGTGATGATTTAATCTTTACCAGGGTAGCTGATGATGCTTCAAAGGATGAAAGAGAAATCAGAAAGCCTGCAATCAAGGCGATGGGCGTAATATGTTTTTTCATTTCTTCTAAGGTTATATCGATATGACGGCCTTTCGGAAAGAAAGGTTGCATCAAGTGTTACTGTTTAGAGACATTGATGTAAAAGTTAAATGTATCCACTTCTATATTTTCGGCCAACATGCCGCTTATGCCTTTCCATTCGGTTGATGGCACAAGAGTGATCCAGTTATTTTCCCCTGATTTTTTGACTCTGACGGGCATGTCAAAGCCCTTGACGTTCGCTTTCCACCGGTATGAAAGAGAGCCGTTGGGATTATCTTTGAGTTCGAGATCCGGAATGTCAGCATAACGCAGGTACTGGTCGAATACCTTGGTCAGATTTCGGCCTGATGTCTTGTTGATAAAGCTGACCACTGCTTCCGTTGTGGTGGTCTTCAAACCAAATTCTTTGTTCAGCCCTCGCAGAATTCCCCGCCACTTCTGATCATTATTGATTATGGTACGTACCGTATGCAGCATGTTTGCTCCTTTGGGATACATATCACCTGAACCCTCTTTGTTTACGTGATAAGGGCCGATTATCGGTTGGTCATTCTGAATGGACTTCCGTGTTCCTGCTAAATAGCGGGCTCCTGCTTCTTTTCCCTGGGTACACTCCACAAACAATCCCTCAGAATAGCTGGTGAATGATTCATGGATCCACATATCGGCCAGGTCTTTAGAGGTGATATTGTTACCGAACCATTCGTGTCCTGCTTCATGAATGATAATGAAATCCCATTTCAATCCCAGTCCTGTTCCCGAAAGATCCCTGCCCAGATATCCTTTACGGTATTTGTTTCCATAAGCCACCGCGCTTTGATGTTCCATACCGAGGTAAGGCGTTTCAACGAGTTTAAAGCCATCGCGATAGAACGGGTAGGGGCCAAACCAGTGTTCGAAGCACTTGAGCATCGGCTTCACATCGGCGTTGAACTGCACCCTGGCCTTGTCCAGGTTTTCTTTTAAGACAAAGTAATCCAGTGAAAGCTTTCCTTTTTCGCCTTCAAATGTGTCTGAAAAGTGAGCGTAGTCGGCAATATTCAGCGAAACATTATAGTTGTTGATCGGATAGGAAACGAACCAGTTGTACCTGGTATAGCCGCCGTCCATCTTTTCTGCGGATCGCAGGCGTCCGTTACTTACGTCCATCACCCCGTCCGGCACTGCTACACTTATCATCATGCTGTCGACCTCATCCGCCTGATGATCCTTATTCGGCCACC
>DASWXL010000213.1:0-3886 GCA_036405495.1 Sphingobacteriaceae bacterium
GTTCCACCTGCAGCCTGGTATTCATTTCCAGAAAATAAAAATCCAGATTTTCATCCAGGATGAATTCAACCGTTCCTGCGCCGGTGTAGTCGCACGAGCGCGCAACATCAACAGCGCATTTTCCCATGCGTTCCCTGATCTCAGGTGTGAGAACCGACGAGGGCGCTTCTTCGATCACCTTCTGATGGCGGCGCTGCACCGAGCACTCCCGTTCAAAAAGATGCACAATATTACCGTGTGTATCTCCCAGAACCTGTATCTCGATATGCCGTGGAGATGTAACGTATCGTTCGATGAACACAGAACCATCGCCAAAGGCCGATGTTGCTTCCGATACAGCCAGCTTCATTTGTTCCTCAAACTGATCCGAATTTTCGACGATCCTCATCCCCTTTCCACCACCGCCTGCAGCGGCTTTGATCAGGATCGGAAAGCCAACCTCTTCAGCACGTGTCTTTGCAACGGCAATATCGGTAATGGCTTCTTCGGTGCCGGGCACCATGGGGATATTATATTTCAGTGCCGCGGCCTTTGCCGACAGCTTATTTCCCATGACCTCCATCGCCTCAGGCGATGGGCCGATAAGGATCAGTCCCGCTTCACGCACCTGCCGCGCGAAAGCCGCATTTTCAGATAAAAAACCATATCCCGGATGTATCGCTTCTGCGCCGGTAGCGTTGCAGGCGTCAATTATTTTCTGCCCTACCAGATATGACTGAGCTGAAGCAGGCGGACCGATAAAGACAGCCTCATCGGCGTAACGGACATGCAGTGCATCGCGGTCGGCATCAGAATAGACAGCAACAGTTTTGATACCCATTTCGCGGGCCGAACGCATAACCCGTAAAGCAATTTCGCCACGGTTGGCTACCAGGATCTTTTTCATTCTTGTAAATGTAAGGTTTTAAACAGGATCGTTTTCTTAGTAACGGATCCATTAACGGAACTTTTTCAGCTTTTCAATAGTGAAATCGACCATATCGGGAGTAATGCCGAGATGGGTTACAAACCGGATCATTTGTCGCCCGAACGTATTGCATCTGATGCCCGCTGCATGCAACTCCTCTACAAAGCCATCTGCATCCAGGTCGTCTTCCAGTTCAAAAATGATGATATTAGTATCGACCGGCATCACGCTCTTTACATAAGGCCCTTCGATGAGCGCCGCAGCTATTGCCCGGGCATGTTTATGATCATCCTTCAGTCGTTCCACATGATGGTCAAGCGCATAAATACCGGCCGCAGCCAGATAACCGGCCTGGCGCCAGCCGCCCCCCAAAACTTTCCGCACGCGACGGGCCTTAACGATCGTTTCTTCACTGCCAAGTAACAGCGAACCAACCGGCGATCCCAACCCTTTTGACAAACAGATAGAAATACCGTCGAACAGGCGTCCGTATTCTTTAGGATCGTCGCTAGTCTCGATCAGTGCATTAAATAAGCGTGCCCCGTCCAGATGCAGCTTCAAACTCTTCATTTTGCACATATGGTAGATCGGTTCGATCTGATTGATGGTATAATAGCTTCCACCGCCCCGGTTTACCGTATTTTCAAGCACAACAAGCGAGGTTGTCGGGTGGTGAATATTATCTTCAGGATTGATATGATGTTCGATCTGCTCGGCCGTCAACCGCCCGCGGTCACCATAAAGCAATCGCACAGAAGCACCCGAATTAAACGCGATACCGCCGCCTTCATACCGGTAAACATGTGCCGTTTCATCACAGATAACCTCCTCCAGTGGATTAGTAAAGCATTTTATGGCGACCTGGTTCGTCATTGTTCCCGTTGCACAAAAAATGGCGGCTTCCATGCCAAACAGTGCAGCAGCTTTTTCCTCAAGGGCATTGACGGTTTCATCTTCCCCAAAAACGTCATCGCCCACCTTTGCGGCGAACATTGCGTCAAGCATACCGGGCGTGGGTTTGGTGACCGTGTCGCTTCTCAAGTCTACAATCATATCGTAAAGTATTTCAGGATTCTTTAAGTATTCCAAGCGAAAATAATGCATTACGGGCATTATATAACGCTTTCAAAAAAATTATCAGGCATTTTACTCAAGTTCAGAATTTGGCGGGATGTGAGCATACAGCGCCATATTCCATATTTCGCTATCTTTATCCCATAACCTTAACACAGCAGAAAAAACTTAGTGTTATTTTTACATTAAGTATTTTTTTTACTTTAGAGCCACTAAACAAAACCCTTATGATAATTATTGCCGACGGCGGATCCACAAAAACCAACTGGTGCCTGATCAATCAGGAAGGAAAGAAAATCTACTTCAACACTGAGGGATACAATCCATACTTTGCAGACACGGATTACATTTATAACTCTTTAAAAGCTTCGTTACCCCAGGACCTTGAGAAGGAAAAGATCCAGGAGGTCAACTACTATGGTGCCGGAGTACACAACGAGGAAAAGGCGCTTATAGTAAAGAAAGCTATCCAGGCGATCTTCAACAATGCAGAAGTGCATGTCGGCCATGATCTTTTAGCCGCGGCAAGGGCACTCCTTGGAACTTCAGCCGGCTTCGCCGCTATTCTGGGCACCGGTACCAACACCTGTATTTATGATGGTAAAGACATCACCCATCAGATAGACTCCCTGGCCTACATTCTAGGCGACGAGGGCAGCGGGTGCTACATCGGGAAAAAGCTTCTTGGCGATTATGTACGCGGGTATATGCCGGAAGCCGTGCGGGAAAGTTTTTGGAACACCTACAAGCTTACGCCGGACGAGATCATCGACACCGTCTATACCAAACCACTGGCAAATCGGTTCTGTGCCAGCTTTAGTAAATTTGTTTACGACAATAACCTGAACATCGAATACACCAGAAACCTGGTTAAAACGTCTTTTGAAGATTTCTTCAGAAACATCGTAAGCCACTATCCCGACTATCAGAACTACACGTTCAACTGTATCGGTTCCGTAGGCTATAACTTCAGAAATGTACTGGAAGAAGTCGCCGCAGAGTTCGGCATGAAGGTTGGAAAGATCGTTCGCTCACCTATCGATGACCTTGTTAAGTTCCATGTTGAACAACTTTCAAAGGCAACCAGGTAAGCTGCCCGTAAAACCCGGTAGTAAAAGATAACATATAAACTAAAAAGCCCGGAGATTCCGGGCTTTTTAGTTTACTCATGCTATATCTTTTTATTTACTAAAGGTCAGTTCCTTCTGAAACAGTTTAGCATATTTCCTTTTATCGAATTTGTAGTACTTTGCCGCCCGGTACGATACACCCTTTTGCTTCTCATCCAGTTCTTTCAGAATATTATAGTTCAGCATCTTTTTGCGGAAGTTCCGCTTGTCGAGCTTCTTGTTGAGGATCACCTCATAAAGATGCTGCAATTGAGATAAGGTGAATTTCTCCGGTAAGAGCTCAAATGCTATAGGCTGATAACTGATCTTTCGCCTGATCTTATCGAAGCCCTTGTTAAAGATCCGCGTGTGGTCGAATGCCAGCTTGGGAAGATCATTTACAGGGTGCCAGAACGCACGTTTGGCAATGTTGCTGACCGGCTTTAACTCCTTACCACCCGTTAACCGGAGCATGGCGTAATAAGCTACGGTCACTACGCGGCCCTGCGGGTGGCGGTTGACATCTCCAAACGTATAGAACTGCTCCATAAAGATGCCCTTAAGTCCCGTAAGCTCATACAAAATACGTTCAGCTGCTTCGGATAAGCCCTCATCCTGCCTTACAATATACCCCGGCAGCGCCCACCAGTCTTTGAAGGGCTCTTCATTACGCTCGATCAACAAAATCTTAAGTTCGCTCCCGTCAAAACCAAAAATCACGCAGTCGACCGAGAAAACCGAAGAAAACTTTTCTAATTGCTCTTCCAAAACAGTTACTATTTGTGTTGCCTAAATA
>DASWXL010000214.1:0-6275 GCA_036405495.1 Sphingobacteriaceae bacterium
GATTTTATTAGGTCCTACGCGGCGGTAAACAAAGGTCCGCTGAATCTCTTCCGGATGGCAAAGACCCGCGGCTCCCATCAGCTGGATAGCGCTGAACACCGATTCCTTGTGATAGTTATATACCCGCACTTTCTTGTCGGAGACTACAAGCCCCTTGCTGAGTGCGGGATTCTGGGTGGCCACGCCTGTAGGGCAGGTATTTGCATTACATTCCAGTGCCTGGATACACCCAAGCGCAAACATCATTCCACGGGCCGAGTTACACATATCTGCACCGAGTGCAAAGTTCTTAACGAGGTCGAAGCCGGTAGCTACCTTACCTGATGAAATGATCCGGATATGCTTCTTGAGCCCGAACCCGTTCAGGGCATCGTAAACAAAAGCGAGACCGTCCCGTAAAGGCATGCCGACCGAATTGGAGAATTCCAGCGGTGCCGCACCGGTGCCGCCTTCAGCGCCGTCAACGGTAATGAAATCAGCATAGATCCCCGTTTCGTGCATCGCCTTGCATATTGCCAAAAACTCACTTTTGTTACCCACGCAAAGTTTAAAACCGATAGGTTTACCTTCAGAGAGATCGCGGAGCTTTTTAATAAAATACACCATTTCCAGGGGCGTAGAGAATTCGCTGTGCGCCGGCGGCGAGATTACGTCCTTACCTTCTTCAACCAGGCGGATACGGGCAACTTCGGGGGTTACCTTTCTTGCCGGCAGCATACCACCGTGGCCCGGCTTGGCACCCTGTGAAATTTTGATCTCGATCATCTTGACCTGCGGCAGGTGTGCACGCTGCTTGAACGCCTCGTCGTTAAATGTTCCGTCGGTATGGCGGCAGCCGAAGTATCCTGTACCGATCTGCCAGATAATATCCCCGCCCGGCTTCAGGTGATGATCGCTTAACCCGCCCTCACCGGTGTTGTGAGCAAAATTACCCATCTTAGCTCCCCCGTTCAGCGCCAGGACGGCATTTTCGCTGAGCGAGCCGAAGCTCATTGCCGAAATATTGAAAATACTTGCCGAATATGGCTGCTTGCAGTCGGGTCCGCCTACCAGTACCCGCGGATCCTGGTTCAGATCCTGGGGATGAATAGCAGCAATGCTATGGTTAAGCCAGGAATAGCCGCTTTCATAGACATTCAATTGGGTGCCGAAAGGAACCGTATCGTCCACTGCTTTCGCCCGCTGATAGATCAGGGAGCGGTTGATGCGGCTGAAAGGCCGGCCATCGGTATTGCTTTCAACAAAGTATTGCTGGATCCCCGGGCGCAGCGTCTCCATCACAAAGCGGACTCTTCCCAAAACCGGAAAGTTCCGTGAAATGCTGTGCTTCTCCTGTACGATATCATAAACGCCAAGCAATATCAGCGGCCCTACAACTATCAGAGCCCACAAAGCAGGCGACCATGCAAGGCTGACTAACAAGATGATAGTAAGAAGGCTGACAGACAGAATAATAAACAGTTTTCTCATGACGTACCTATTTAGGAATGCAATTCGATGCAAATTCTAAAGGTAGCCAATATTGGATCAGGGAAAAAATTTTGATGGTAAGGCGATTGTAAAGAAGCGGGACGCCCACGTACCTGGTGATATATAACGCAGAGAGCACGGAGGTCGCCACTTCAAGGTAAATCAGAATGAAGCGCCGGAAATCCGTTGCCGGAAATCCATCCGACCTCGGACCTCCGATCCTTTTACACTATTCCCTGCGCGATCATCGCATCAGCAACCTTGACGAAACCCGCAATGTTGGCACCGGCAGCATAGTTAATATATTCATCGTCAACCCGTCCATATTTTACACATGAATGGTGGATCTGCTGCATAATGGTTTCCAGGCGGGTATTTATCTTTTCACGACTCCAAGAGTAACGCAAAGAATTCTGCGACATTTCCAGTCCGGAAACTGCCACGCCGCCCGCATTTGCGGCCTTGCCCGGTGCGAACAAGATCTGCGCTGCTTCGAAGACATGGATAGCCTCGGATGTGGACGGCATATT
This sequence comes from Sphingobacteriaceae bacterium, assembly GCA_036405495.1. Classification (GTDB taxonomy): domain Bacteria; phylum Bacteroidota; class Bacteroidia; order Sphingobacteriales; family Sphingobacteriaceae; genus DASWTL01. The sequence continues at coordinate 2,001 of DASWXL010000214.1, forward strand.
AGCCCCTTCGGCCACGCACATGCATCCATTTTTTACCAGCGTCGACGCATCATGAACGTCAATTTCATTCTGGGTGGCATTAGGAAAGGCGATGTCGCATTTAATGCCCCATGGTTTCTCTCCTTCAAAAAACTCGCATCCGAACTTATCGGCATACTCCCTGATCCGGCCGCGGCGTACGTTTTTAAGTTCCATGATCCAGGCCAGTTTTTCTTTGTCGATACCTGCCGGATCATAGATAAACCCATGCGAATCAGAAAGGGTAAGTACCTTGGCGCCGAGCTCTATACATTTTTCGGCTGTGTACTGGGATACGTTACCGGATCCCGATATGATTATATTCTTGCCCACGATCGAGTCGCTGCGCATCTTTAGCATTTCCTGTACAAAGTACACGACGCCATATCCAGTGGCCTCGGGACGGATCAGGCTGCCGCCCCACTCGTGGCCCTTGCCAGTCAATACGCCCGTGAATTCACCACTTATGCGCTTATATTGCCCAAACAGGTAACCGATCTCACGTGCTCCGACACCGATATCCCCCGCCGGGACATCAATATCAGCACCAACATGCCGGTATAGCTCGAGCATGAAGCTCTGGCAGAATTTCATCACCTCGGCATCAGATTTGCCTTTCGGATCGAAATCTGAACCTCCCTTACCACCACCCATCGGCAAACCAGTGAGGCTGTTTTTAAACATCTGCTCAAAAGCCAGGAACTTCAATATGCTTAAATTAACCGACGGGTGAAACCGCAGTCCTCCTTTGTATGGGCCGATGGCGCTATTCATTTGAACCCTGAAACCCCGGTTCACTTCAACCTCCCCCCGGTCATTTATCCAGGGTACCCTGAACATAATGACCCGTTCAGGCTCTGCCATCCGTTCAAGGATCTTGTGGGTCTTATATTTAGTATGCTTTTCAGTGTAAGGGATTATCGATTCTGCTACCTCAAAAACAGATTGTAAGAACTCCGGTTCGTGTGCATCGCGCGCTTCAACTTTCTTTATAAACTCTTCTACCATAATATCCATGGCCGAATATATATCATAAAGGGCTTTCAAGTGAAATGACGAAAGCCGGAAGGAACGGAAAGAGTGTTGTATGGGATAATTGTTACAAAAACGGGGAGTTTTGTATGAGGTGTGAGTACCCCTTTAACTCTGCGCCCTCAGCACTGAACTCCGCGGCCCTGCCAACTTTCCACTTTCCACCCGATAGCTATCGGGTTTCCACTCCCCAACTCTTCACTTTCAACTATTTCTCCCTATTTTTGCAGAATTGCATTATAATTAATGAACAATCCAATTATAACATCTCTTCCCGGTATCTACTGTAACTCCCAGTCTACCTACTCCCGTTTCCTTACCCGCGAGGTGAAGATCGGGGAGATTGCCATGGGCGGTACTAATCCCATCCGTATCCAAAGTATGACCACTACGGATACGATGGATACGATTGGAACGGTTGAGCAGTCGATCAGGATGGTTGAGGCGGGTTGTGAATATGTTCGTATTACTGCGCCGAGTATCAAGGAGGCTAAGAACCTGGGTGTTATAAAGAAGGAGCTGGTGCGGCGCGGCTACAGCGTTCCACTTATCGCAGACATACATTTTACGCCCAATGCGGCAGAGGAAGCGGCACGGATCGTAGAAAAGGTGAGGATCAATCCGGGTAACTACGCCGACAAAAAGAAGTTTGAGAATTTTGAATATACACAGTCTGAATATCAGGCTGAGCTGGACAGGATCTACCAGAAGTTTACTCCCCTGGTTAAAGTTTGCAAGGAGTACGGTACTGCGATGCGCATCGGTACGAATCACGGTTCCTTGTCCGACAGGATCATGAGTCATTATGGCGATACGCCGCAGGGTATGGTTGAGTCAGCCATGGAGTTCATGCGTATGTGCGAGGATCTGAACTATTACAACCTGGTGATCTCCATGAAATCGAGTAACCCGCAGGTGATGGTCCAGGCCTATCGCTTACTTGTTGAAACCATGGTCAGGGAAGGTATGAACTATCCACTGCACCTGGGTGTAACCGAAGCCGGCGACGGCGAGGACGGCCGGATCAAATCTGCAGTTGGGATAGGGGCTTTGCTCGAAGACGGCCTTGGTGACACCATCCGGGTTTCTTTAACAGAAGAACCGGAGGCCGAAGCACCTGTGGCGTTAGCGTTGGCAGAGCGGTATAAGCTTCGACAATTGTCAGTTACCAATCCTGAGCCTGGCCCCTCCAGCCTGGCAACCCTACAACAGCCAACTGATAGTCGTCATTCCCACTCTCCGTATGAATACCAAAAGCGTATAACCACAGAACTCAACACATTCATCGGCGGCCACCAGGTACCCCGCGTGATTATAGACCTGTCTGATAAAAACCTGAAAGACCCGGCTATATTAAGCGATGTAGGTTATATATATTCTCCTGTATTGGATAAGTATAACATGGGGGAACAGTCGACAGATTTCGTATACCTGGCTGATGAGCTTCCTTCATTCAGTTTTCCGGGCAATCTGAAGCAGCTTTACAATTATGCCACCTGGAAGAAGCTGGCGGATAAAAGTAATTGCCACCCGCTGTTCACTTTGCCGGAATATGTGGAGGCAGGCGAGAAAGACCTTTCATTGAACCTGGTTTCGATCTCTAAGTCAGACATAGGTACAGAGCTTTTTGATAAAGTACCCCTGGATAATACCCTGGTTTTTGTGTTGACGACCGATGAGGTTTGCGGTTTGCAGGACCAGAGGGGAGCATTTTTTAGCTTCCTCGAGATGGGAATAGAGGCCCCGGTGATCATAAAAAGATCTTATGCCTTAATGACAGATGACTTGGTTTCCGGAGTCGATAAATTTCAGCTTTACGCGGCAACAGATGCCGGCGGATTAATGCTCGATGGTTTTGGCGATGGTATTTGGCTGGATGCCCCTGGAATACCGGTGAAAACAATACTGACCACGTCTTTCGGGATATTACAAGCTACGCGCTCAAGGATATCTAAGACAGAGTATATCTCCTGCCCGAGCTGCGGCAGGACGCTCTTTGACCTGCAGATCACTACTCAGATGATACGCAGCCGCACAGATCATCTCAAGGGTTTGAAGATAGGCATTATGGGATGCATAGTGAACGGACCGGGAGAAATGGCAGATGCTGATTACGGCTACGTGGGTACCGGGCCAGGCAAGATTACGTTATACCGCGGCAAGGAAGTAGTCAAGAAAAATGTGAACACGGAAAATGCACTGGATGAACTGATTGGAATCATTAAGGAGGACGGAAATTGGGTGGAACAAGAGTTGATCTGAGACGCGTCCCTATTTAGTCGGGGAAGAACCTATACCGCCCCGCCACCATTGATAAACTCAATACTTTTTTCGCAAACCAATTGCAATTCCAGCGGCAGATCATCTTTGGTGTATGGATGTTCAGATCCGAATACATGATTAGCGTGGGTAACCACAAAAAGTTCCGCACCTTTTGAGCGTTTTTCCAGTTCTTTTGCCTGGTCAAGGTTTACGTTAATATCCTCATCGCCGTGGATGATGAGCCAGGGTATATTTATTTTTTCAGCGGCAGCCAGGATATCGTAGGATCTCGCATGTCTTTCAAGGTCGTGCAGCAGGTCTATCTTTAGGGGTGTGTATTGCTTCGTGCGGGTGTTGAAGTTGTAGATCACACCCTTTTTACGCCATTCGTCTTCATCTTCAGGATTCCAGAGGCTGTTAAATCTTGCAATTGACGCCCAGGTGATCAGTTTGTCGATGCGTTGGTCGCGGGCTGCCTGGACTATGGCCGTTCCGCCGCCGCGGCTATGCCCGATAAGGCTAAGCGACACCGGCGCGGGAAATTGAGTACCGCTCTTCGCAAACGTGAGCACTTTGTCGAGATCTTCGAATTCCTTTGAAAATGTATTATCTCCAAAAGCACCCAGGTCTCCAAATTCCGTTGGATTTTCCGGGGTGGTGCCGTTATGCGAAAAGTTAAATTTCAGGTAGCGTAAACCATGAGCTGCGAAATACTCCGCTACCATATTATGGCTTCCCCAGTCCTTGAATCCTTTGAAACCATGCACAAAAACGACCATTGGCGCGCGTTCATTCCCTGTTTTGTAGGTGAGATCTAGCAGTATCGGTTTACCTTCTGCTCCTGTGATTGTAAAGGTTTGATTTATGATCATACTGTAATAACGTTTTTGAGGGTAATACGTTTTGAGTTGTAAGTTATAAGTTTTTGGTTGTAAGTTTGCTCAGGAGCCCGCAACTCATTGC
>DASWXL010000215.1:0-2486 GCA_036405495.1 Sphingobacteriaceae bacterium
GAATTCGATGCAGCCGGGGTGAAGCATGAAGTGGCGATGTTCGGCGGCGGTAACTACGATAAAGAACAATTGAAAAGGGATATCAGTAAGATCGTAGTTGAAGAGACATCGATTTTTGGAGAGAATCCGAATAAACGCTACGTGTTCATCGTCCATAACTACAATTTTGGCGGTGGCGGTCTTGAGCATTTAAATTCTACTGTGCTCGGCGCTACCCGGAACGGGTATACCAATCAGAATACTTATAATGGTTTTCTTTCACTCGTTGCCCATGAGTATTTTCACTTGTGGAATGTAAAACGGCTTCGCCCGATAGCTTTGGGTCCGTTCAACTATGATGAAGAGAACTATACCACAAACCTGTGGATCTCCGAAGGCTTTACTGCTTACTATGATAATCACATGCTTCGCCGGACAGGCTTTTATTCTCCCGAAAAGTATTTTGACGTTTTGGCTAACGATTTCAATACGGTTCAGAATCAGCCCGGCAGCCGCGTTCTTTCTGCGAGCGACGCCAGCTTTGACGCATGGATAAAGCAGTATCGTCCGAATGAGAACTCAAGGAACTCCTCTATTTCCTACTATGATAAGGGCTCGGTGATCGGAGCCATCATGGATCTTGAGATCATGCATTCGACAAAAGGCGAAAAGGGACTCGACGATGTAATGAAGGCAATGTACGATCACTATCACAAGAAACTTGACCGCGGATATACTGATGCTGAGTTTAAGGCGATGGTTGAGAAGATCGCCGGAAAATCGTTTGATAAGTTCTATGCTGATTACGTATACGGAACCAAAGACGTTGACCATAATCAGTATCTGGGATATGCGGGTTTAAAGGTCATCGATGAAAATGCAAAGAAAAGCGAGCCTTCGCTTGGCGCGAACGTAACCGCTCGTGACGGTAAAATAATGGTAACAAACGTTGTTCGGGGCGGTGCCGCATGGAATGACGGCATCAATGTAAATGACGAGCTCATTGCGATCAATGGCGCCCGTATTTCCGACAACCGGACAAATGACCTGGAGAGAGTCCTGGCATCAGGGAAAGTGGGTGAAAAAGTTAAGGTTACCTTGGTGCGTGATGGAGTTATGAAGGATATCGATGTGACGCTCATGAAAAATTCGCTGGTGAAATTCAAGATCGTTCCGTTAGACGATGCTACAGCACAACAGCTTCAGATCCGTAATAAGTGGTTACATCTGTAGTGCTGAAACAGATAAGTCAGACTTTGCAGACAGGCCTCCAACAGGAGGCCTGTCTTATTTTATTCGGGATAAAAAAAGCCGCCTCAGTAGTTTGAGCCGGCCTTTCAGTTGCTGGGATATGACTTTTAAAAAGTAAAGCGAATTGCCAGACCAATATCACCCGCTGTTATGTCCGTATCCGGTGTCAACTCAACGCGCGGCCTCCAATCCAGCGCAAGATTGATCGGGGCTCCGTTGAATTTATAATCCAGACCAAGAACGCCGTCGGCACTTAAAAAGATATCACTTTCGTCGTCGCGGAATTTTACAGATCCGATGCTGCCGCCGCCGCCATAATACCACTGAAGTCCGGGTGCTTCTGCAATCGGATTATGAATTTGGTATAACGCTGTGAACCTAAAGCGTTTTATGTCATTTCGCGACCTGAAGCTCAAGTTAAGATCCCAGGCGTTGTTTGAACGGGTGAAGGTCTTGAAGTTAATTCCATTGTAGTCACCAATTCTCACACCTAATGCATTTTGATAGGTTTGGGCTTTAGTTTCTGTCGTTAAGAAAAGTGCAAATGCTGCCGCCAGTAAAAATAGTCGTCTCATAAATCAATTTTAGTCGTGTTAACCAAACAATCGCGTATTTGCTTTTGTGTTATTTTAAATTTTCGTCAGGATAACGAATAGTTATAGAACTAAAGTATGCTGATCGTCCGTTTAATTTTCAGGAAATAGAATTTTAAAAAATACTATGCTGACATAGAGTTTTTTAAGTAAATTGGTGAACGCAAAATTTTCCAGGCTATGTCAACAGTTACCCGCATATTTGATCTGTTAGCGCATTCTCAGCAGTATTTCCGAAAGGACGATATGATAGCCGGAAAAGCCGGGGGCGGCTGGAAAAAGTACAGTACCGATTCCTTTATCAATATAGTGGATCAGGTAAGCCGGGGGTTATTGGCTATGGGTATCAAACCGGGGGACCGGGTAGCCATTATGTCTCCAAACCGTCCCGAATGGAATATCTGCGATTTTGCTATTATGCAGATCGGAGCAGGTCAGGTGCCTATGTATCCGTCGCTGGCGGAAAGCGACACCCGGTTCATTCTTGAAGATGCTGAAGTGAAAATGATCTTTGTGGATGATCGGCCGCTGTACGACAAGATCAGCAAGATAAAAGCCGAATGCGCGTATAACGTATCCATATTTACTTTTAATCAGCTGGAAGGGGCAGATCATTGGAAGCAGTTGGCCGAACTGGGAAGGCAGCATGAAGATATCGATCTG
>DASWXL010000216.1:0-16577 GCA_036405495.1 Sphingobacteriaceae bacterium
CGTCACAGGGCCGCCCTTATCAATTTGTGCCCTGAACCGTGGAATAACCGAGCCATTAGAACCAAGTACATTTCCAAACCTGGTCGTAATGAACTTGGTTCTCACCCCAGGGGTGGTAACACTATTTAGCGACTGTGTGTAGATTTCGGCGATACGTTTCGAAGCTCCCATTACCGTGGTGGGGGTAACCGCTTTGTCAGTGCTGATCATAATGAACTTATCCACATCATGATCAATAGCAAGGTCGGCAATATTCTTCGTTCCCAGCACATTGGTAAGGATGGCTTCTGATGGATTGTTTTCCATCATCGGCACGTGTTTATAAGCCGCAGCATGAAATACGATATCGGGCCGGTAAGCTTCAAACAGGCCCTTCATCCTGTTCCGATTCTGGATACTGGAAATAAAAGTCTTCGAACAGATTTCCGGATAGGCTTCTTCAATCTCTAGTTGTAGTTCATGTAGCGGCGTCTCAGCCTGGTCGCACATGATCACCATCTCCGGATAGTAAGTCATTACCTGACGAACGATCTCCGAACCGATGGAACCCGCAGCGCCGGTTACCAGGATACGTTTGCCCGAAAGCTGCGAAAGAATATTTGTTGTCTGAATAACAATTGGTTCTCTCTGCAATAGGTCTTCGATCTTAAGTTCCTGTAACTGCCGCATACTAAGTTTCCCGTAGACCCATTGGTCGGAAGGCGGCACAGTACAAACCTTAATACCCAGCTCGACACACGTTTCAACAATGTCTTTCTCACTTTCGGTTTTGAGGTTTTCTGTTACAACAAGCAGCTTCTTTACTTTAAGGGTTTTCTGCAGATACCGTATATCCTTTGCATGATAGACTCTTTTTTGCTCGATATATTTGTCAACCCTGCTTCTATCCCTGTCAATAAATCCGGCAACAACTAAGGATGTACTTGATTCTACTGCATTCTTGATAAGAATTGCCGTTCTATCGGATCCGTAAATTAAAACCGCATCTTTGCTTTCGCCGTTTCCCGTACTCCTGATCGCGGCAAAAAAACCCTTTGCGCCGATTCTTAACAGAATAAGCAAGGTCGACGATATGAAGAAATTAATAAAGAGCGCGGCGTTGATCTCAGAAACGGAAACGTTATAAACGTTATCAACAGCAAAGCTTATCAACACCCAATAGAGGATACTAACGTTTAAGACCGCCGAAAATATACGGAGGAAGTCGTGCATATTTGAGTACCTGATTATCCCGGTATGCACTCGCATAGCGAAGAATACCGTGAGTGATACCACACAATAGATGCCCAGGTAAATTAGAAAATGTCCGCGAAGAACGTCCGAGAACTCAAATTTTCGGACAACGAAAAAGGACACGGCAAAGGACCAGCTGACAATAAGCTGATCGATCATGAGTATTATCCACTTCGGCAATACTTTACTATATAGAAACAAACTTTTCATAGGTGAGATTGTGTGTGTGCATTATTAACTTGCGGAGCGAATAAATACATCCTCGTCTACATGGAAGTAGTTTTTCAATCTGCCGATCACCCGGTTCAGATCTGTGGCAGTAAGGTTGGATCCGGATGGCAGGCAAAGACCTCTTTGAAAGAGCCTGTCGCTTACGCCGCTCCCGTAATAGGGGCAGTCCGCGAAGACCGGTTGCAAATGCATCGGCTTCCATAAAGGTCGCGATTCGATATTTTCGCGGTCGAGGCACTGCCTGATCTCCTCCGGATCCTGATCACCTTCAACTGAGATCGCAGACAACCAATGATTTGAATAGTAACGTTCATCCGGTTCATCCTGAAATTTTATCTCCGGGACCGAACCGAAGGATGCTTTGTAATATTCAAATATCTTTCTTCGTTGATAAACCCGCAGTGGAAGAACCTCCATCTGACCACGACCGATGCCTGCGCAAATGTTACTCATCCGGTAATTGTAACCGATATGTGTATGCTGGTAGTAAGGCGCAATATCGCGGGCCTGAGTGGCCAGAAAGCGGGCTTTTTTGATCCATTCCAGATTTCTTGATACAAGGGCGCCGCCACCTGACGTTGTGATGATCTTATTGCCGTTGAATGATAAAATGCTCATGTCACCAAAAGTTCCGAGCTTCCGGCCATTAAAGCTGGAGCCTAAAGCTTCTGCCGCATCTTCGATAACAGGAACTTTGTAAGCATTTGCTATTTCCATTATCCGGTCGATCTGCGCCGGCATGCCATAAAGGTGTACCACAATTATTGCTTTAGGCTTTTTGCCTCTCGCTAAACGATCATTTATTGCACCTTCGAGATGCTCCGGCGACATATTCCATGTTTGCTCCTCGCTATCTACAAAAACAGGAGTAGCACCCTGGTAAACGATTGGATTAGCTGAGGCTGAAAAGGTCATCGACTGACAGATCACTTCATCGCCCTGCTGAACGCCTAATATTATCAGGGCCAGATGTAGTGCCGAAGTACCAGAACTTAAGGCAGCAGCATGAACGTCTTCATTTAAATAGCGTTCAATATCTTGTTCAAAACCATCCACATGCGGCCCCAGGGGCGCAATCCAGTTCGTTTCAAAAGCGTTTTGCACATAAGCAAATTCATTACCACCCATATGTGGTGATGACAACCAAATTTTATTATCCATAAATGTTTAGTTTAAAGTTGAGGGCGCCAGAAGGACAGGAATAAAAGCGGCACCAGAAAACGGAAAACAGAAAAAGCGGAAAAACTTGCCCCTGGTATTGAAAAGTGGTAGTGTTTTTTTTTTAGCGACTGCGATACAAAGGAAAAATCACATGTTCGAATTCCTTGTTCTTGCACCTCTCCTCTACGAGCTGGTTATAAACCGGTTCGTTCGCAATATAACGCCACGTTTTAAAGTCGAAAAAAAGGTTAGAAAAGCCTGACTTAAATACGAAAAGTGAATCCTCCTTACCACCCACGCCGCCGCCTAAATGAAGATATTTCATATCAAGACGACGACCAACTATGGTTGCCTCATCAAACAAAAGTTTCATCGGCGCGTCGTGCAGAAAATCATTGCTGGTGGCTGCGAGGTGGGTTTGCATAATATTATCGGAGCAGGTCAGGATCAAACCCGATGTAATTTCATTATTATAATAAGCCAATAGTAATTTACTATCGAAATCTTCTGCATTCAAAAGGTTTTTAAAATAGTCTTCATCAAAAAAGTATGATTCTGAAGCATTCACCTTGATCATATTCTGTATATAGATCTTGACAAAGCTGCGTAATTCAGAGCTGCAGTTTGCCTCACGCACCACAAAGCCCTTTCGCCTAAGCTGATTGATCTTCATCCTTATAGCTCTCCGGTAATTTTGGACCTGAAGTTCATATGGTCCGGTAAGATCAATTGCTACGGTTTTGCCTGTAGTATGCAAACCTCCTAACCTCTTTAGCAGTATATCCTGGTTTAAAAGCGGATGCAGACGGGAAAAAACGCTGACGATCTTTTCGGAAAGAAGAAACGACTCGAAGGCGACGGCAAATTCGGCGATCATCCTGTCTTCTAATTCTGAGAAAGGGACATTTGAGATAGGGCCGGCATAGCCATAAACTGAGGTACAATCAAAGTATTCGGTCCCTTCGATCTTCCTTTTCAGCAGAGGCAAGGCAATAAAATTCTCCTTGTGCCGGAAAAGGAACAGGAATGGCTTTCCTTCGGTTTCAAGTGAGTGATAATACCATGTATGGTGAAAATCAGATGCATGTGCCCTCCTTACGATGTTCTTCCAGACATCCTTTTCGGAAACGGCGATCGTGTAATAAGAGTTGTAAGTTTTCACTTCCATAACTGCGTGATTTTTAGGTTAAGCGTTGCGGATATTTTTAGGTGACCTGAAGTTTTTTAAAGGGGATCCGTAAATGGAACGACTTATCAATTAAAAAAAGGTCATGCTTCTTCTTGGAAACAAGACACACAGACTTAAGGGATGACTCTTTGAAATACCAATGGATTTTCCGCCAAAGGTTGTAATCGATCTCTGTTTTTATGATCAGATGAGTCTCATTGATCAGAGTACCGATCTGAAGGCCGTTTTGCATCAGTTGTTTGAAGCCATTCTGATCGTATACGCACGTAAATGACTCCCTGTCATAACCGCCGGGGGAAGCAAAGCCTTTATTATCGCTCCTGAAATAACTGGTAATATTATACCAGTTACTATAATCCACGATGTCCATACCCAATCTAATATACCAGTTAAATGCACGTGTATTCTTCTCAAATACATCCAGCTCGAAATAGCTGTAGTCATTATCGCTGGTTAACTGCTTAAGCGAATTAAAAAGGAGGAATGATCCCACATGGGAGCTTTGGTATTCGCTATCAACTATAATATTGTTAAGGTAAAGGCTATTGTTCTTTTCCTTAAAATGTGCAAATCCTAAAAAAGCCTGTGTATCTGAATCGACACAATAGAATATGTGGTCCAGCACATTACTTATGAGCGTTTTAAAAAAATACAAATAATTAGGGTCTTTGTATATGGCGTACGACGATATCTCGGTATCATAATGTTTTTTCAACAACTCATGAATGCTGTTAATGATCATTTCGTCAGATGACGTAAGTTCTTTCAAGATCGGATCAACATTCAGTACACTCTTTCTTAACCTAACGTTGGATGTAATAGGTTTTAAACTTCCTTGCATAATGTCATTTGCTTTTAAGTGGTGTGCATTACTTGAAAATCATCTTAATCCAGGGCCAGACGGTATCCGGAAGTATAGCTTTAATCGCTGATTGCGAGGTCACTTTTCTACGAAGTGTTCGGTATACACTTCGACTATTCTGTCGCATTTGGCAAACGCCAGGCCCGGAGAGAAATTAAGATACTGGCTGACATCAGTATTGCCTTTCAGCCATTGCATTAGGATGGCCGGAATATTAACGCCACCTTCGTGAGTAAAGGGATACCCTCCGCCAAATCTAGGATTGAGTTCCAGGACATATAACCCGCTTCCGGTGTCAAAAAGGTCCATATCGAGGTTACCAATATGGTTCAACGCCGAACCTATCTGCGCTCCGATTTGTCCAAACCGCTCATCGACTATCAGTTGCGCCTTATCCGTTTCGCCATCACGCATTCCTAACTTCTTTTTGGCAAAGCAACCGACAAAATCGCCGTTGAGGTCGTTCAGCACATCCATGCCAAATTCCTGACCGATCAATTTTTCCTGAATAAGAATGGCCTGGCTGTCGGATGAAACCTCCGCTAAGATGGTCCTTTTTAAACGCATGGATAGCAGCCGGTACGTTAACTCCAGCTCTTCTAAACTTTCAACTACTTCAACACCTATTGAAGCACTGCCCCACCTCGGCTTAATTATAAGGGGAAACGATACCTCACCGTGCAGCAAAGCTTCGGTCACTTCAGCCACACTCAAATACGTTTTAGGTGTATTGATCCCAAGCTTCGTGAGAAAAAGCTGCGTTTTCCATTTATCGAAGCAGGTATCGATTACAGCGGTATCTGAAACGATCACCGTTGCGCCGATCTCCGCAAACAAAGACTTGTTATAAGAAATGATGGGCAACTCAAGATCATTCAGGGAAACGATCGCATCAATACTATACTCACTGCAAATTCTGATCAGCGACTTAATATACTCAGGGTCAGTAACCGAAGGAACCTGAACTGCAATATCGGCATCAACCAGGGCAGGTGCTGTGAACTGAGTGTCTGTAGCAACTACCTTTCCGGATCCGTGTAAGATCTGTTTGAAATAATTGACCAGGTAGTTTCTCCTACCGGCACAGGTTAATAAAATGTTCATATACGATCAAGTGTAGATGTTGGCTTAGTGTACTATTTTGTTTCGGTTTGAGATGTGATCAGATCTTGCTTAAGTATCGATACAACGACCCTGTCAACCAGTTTACCGTCCGCATAGATGTCTTCTCTTAAGATCCCCTCCTGTTTTCCTCCGAGTTTAAGATTGATCCTGATCATGGGCTTATTGTCGACTAAATGATAGCTGTAAACTTTGTTCAACCTCAGCTCATTAAAGCAGTAATTGAGTATCGCGCGCTTCACATCGAGGCCCAATCCCTTTCCCCAATACTCCTTCACTCCTATACACAAATACGATTCGGCTTTCAGGTTTTGATAGTCAATGGATTTGATCCCGGCGAAACCTATAGGCGTGTTGTCGGATTTAAGGCAGATGATAAGATCTTTGCGGCTTCGATCGCCGGCTACTTTTCTTAACCACTGCTCCGTTAAGACTTTTGAGGTTGGATAATCTGAAAAGATCAAAGTCGAGCGGATCTCCTTGTCATTGATCCAATCTACTTTGTGCTTCACATCTTCGATTTCCATCAGTCGTAAATATGTCAGGTTGCCTTCTATCATTGCTTAAAGTGCTCTTCGTGATCTTTACGCTATTTGAGCTGTTTTTTTTTCCATTGCCTCACGTTGTTGCCGGCGAAACGCATCAAACGGCTTCCCGTTCGGAATGATATTTATGTCACTTCCCTTCAATACCTTGTAAATAGTTTTGAAAAGGATATAACTGTCTAACCTCAGTGAAATGTTCTCCATATAGTGAACGTCAAGTTCCAGGCGGTCATTCCAGTTCAGGTAATTCCTACCACTGACCTGCGCGAGACCGGTTATTCCGGGCCGAACCTGATGACGCTGCAATTCACGTTCACTATAGTAAGGCAGGTATTGCATAAGTAAGGGCCGAGGGCCAATGAAAGACATGTCACCTTTGATCACGTTGATCAGCTGAGGAAGCTCGTCCAAAGAAGTCTTTCTCAGGAGGCGACCAACGGTAGTGATCCGCATTTCGTCCGGTAGCGGGTTTCCGGACTCGTCGAAGGCGTCTTTCATTGATTTGAATTTGATCACCTGGAAGACCTTTGTTCTATAGCCAGGTCGTTTTTGAAAGAAGAATGGGCTGCCTTTGTAGTAAAGTGAAAGGAATAGGATAAGAACCCCAAATACCGGAGAACTCAGTATGAATAATAAAAGACTGAAGAAAAGGTCAAATAATCGTTTAAAGAAAATGCGATACATAGATAATGTCAGTTAAGCGCAAAGATTTGCATCATTTGCTGGTTTACTTTGTTCACATCATATCGATCCTCGGCATAAAGCCTTCCGTTATATCCGTATTCACTTATCTTATCAGGATGATTGATAAAGAATTCCATCTTTTCTGCTAAAGCGCCGGCGTCTCTAACCGGGATGATAAACCCATTTGCTTTTTCAGGATATGGGTTTACCGTCTCGCGACAGCCTGGTGCGGACGTTGTGATCACTGCCCGTCCCATCGCCATTGCCTCCAAAATTGACCTTGGAGTTCCCTCTCCATAAAACGAGGGAAGAACGATGACCGACGAGCCTTCGATATAGGGCCTTACGTCCGCAACCTGACCATAAAACTCGATCACATCGTTGGACTTAATCTTTTTGAGCAGATCGATTTCGATAGAGTCGACCCCCTTGTCTTCGGATCCGAGGTATTTGAAACGAACACGGGGGTATTTTTCCCTGATCTTTACAGCAGCTTCATAAAATTCTTTAATGCCTTTTGATCTGACCAGCCTGGCCATCATTAGAAACGAGATCTCCTTTGTATCCGGTTCTGTGTAGCTGTAGTGAGAGAGGTCTACACCCGACCCGTTGACTACAAACGCCTTGTTCCTTTCATCAATGATTCGCGATGTCATCAGCTGATTGTAATCATCGCTGTTCTGGAAAATAATCTTAATGTCCTTGTTCGGCTTCAAACTAAACTTCAACAATCCCTTTGTAAGTTCCTGAGTAACGCTCACTTTTGATTCCCGAACAAACGTATAACCTAAACCGGTAAGCATGGAACATATAGCTTTCACCTTACAAAAAGAGGCAACCATGGAACCGTATATGATCGGTTTAAAAGTATAGGCAAAGAACAGATCGGGTTTGATCTCCCTGATCACTTTGTACAGCTGTACGATATACTGTAGATCTCCGATTAAGGAAACACTATTTCGCTTGAGGTTATTCTCATAAATTTTTACTCCCCAGCCGGTGAGCACTTGTCTGACGCGTTCATTATAATTTTTAGGCACGAATGCATATACTTCGTTTTCTTTAATTAGCTCCTGGATCAGCTTTCCGCGAAAATTGATCAGAGACCCGGCATAACTGCACGAGATGAGGACTTTTCGTTTTTTAGTGAACATGTTTTAACATTGGGTGCGGTGAAGTCAGCCGGGGCAAAGTTGGCTAACCAAAAGGGCGTAAATTGAAAAATTGATGGTGTCGTGGCCGGCGTCCGCCGGCTATTTTATCATATACTTACTATTTGAGCCCATTTTGGCTTCAACAGTCTGTTTAAATGCTTCCTTGCTCAAATTCTTTCCGGCAATATCAGTCACCTTCGGATCCGTAACGTTCAGGTACAGTGCCGGCTCGCGGAACTTAAACACACTCAAAGCAGCATTAGCATTATACTTCCAGACCGGGTCGGTGATATTGATAGTGCCCGACACGCGTTCGCCCATTCTCGAATACTTGTTTGCGCATGAGATCAAAAAAGCATTCATGGACCCATAATCGATATGTTGCTGGACCTCAATATTTATTTGCTGATTGCCGCTTCCGTATAATTTATTGATACCAATACTTATCCCCGTTCCGGGATTATACTCGGTCTGAGGATTGACGACCTCAATATTTCTGATCTGATCCGTGGGCCGGTTCGGCTCAATATCGATCCCCGACTTCGGATCTATTCCATCATTATATCCTGAATAAGGTGATATCAATTTCAAACCGTCGACGCTTATCACCGAGATCCCGTTTCTGCGGTTGTCGCGGCAGTAGGCATTTACAATTTTTACATTCCTGGAAGGGCCGTGATCCGGATGGCCGGCAATATAAAGACCATCCCCCCAACATTTGGAAACCTTTGGATTGTAGATCTCAATGTTTTTAGAAGAAACAATCCGAATACCCATACCCCACTCGCCGGTACTTCCCAGATGATTGTCGCGGTCGCCTATGATCACCGGATTGAAAATTTTAACGTTTTCAGCATTCCGTATCTCAAGAACAGCGTATTTACCTTCAGTTGTTGGCTCAAGGCGCAGCTCCGACCCTTCCGGAAACGTGATGGTCTGATTCGATCCTATCTTTAATCCCTTATCATTGATCTTTATCGGGAAAGGAGGGAATTTAAGGTTGGGATGTTTGAAAATGGCCTCCTGGATATGAGCAGTATAGTCGACTGAACCGTCTTTAACATAACCGTCTGGTAAAATACTTTCAACATCAAACGACTTTTCTGTACTGGCTAAGAAGTTTTCTGCCGGTGATGGCCGCCATTCCAACTGCTCAACAAAAACCATTGCCGGCTCCTGCGCTTTTACTTCACCATTGCGACAGGCTTTGAAAGAAAACAGCGCTATTAATAAGAAAGAAATCCTAAAAAGCATATCCTGAAAAACTAATGATTTGTTCCTTCGACTACAGCCGACGAAGTATCGGTTGCCGATGCAATTAGTTCCTCCCACCGATCGACAACCGAATCGATAGAATTCGTTTTTAAAACGGATCGAGCGTTTACTGCCATCCGGGTTCGCAGTCTATCGTCTTTGAGAAGTCTGTCAATTGCCGCTGCGAGCATCAGGGTATCATCGTTCGGGATCAGCAGACCGTTTTCTTCATTGCGAATAATTTCCGCGGGGCCGAAGTGACAATCTACAGCTATTACCGGGCAACCGGCGCTCATCGCTTCAATCAGAACATTAGGAAATCCTTCATAATGAGACGACAATACAAACAGGTCACTCTGTTTATAGTAATCGTGAATATTGTCTTTGGCGCCAGCTAAAAAAACTTTATGCCCAATGCCAAGTCCATTGATCTGTTTTTGAAGTCTTACCCTTTCAGGCCCCTCGCCAACGATCAGCAGATCACGATCAGTTTCTACCTGACTGTAAGCATCGATCAGGCGGTCATATCCTTTTACCCAGTTTAATCGGCCTACGGCCAGGACGAACTGCCGGGGATGTACCTTTTTTTCTGAGAACGCCTTAAATTCTGTGAGCGGGTTGGTGATCGAAACGACATTTGTTAGCTGTCTGAAATTCACATTCTTTAAACCAGAAAGCATTCCCCTTGAAGGTAAAACCACCGCGTTTGCTTTCCTGTACAATATGAAAATGAATTTTTGCATGAGCGTGGTCAACCGACCGATCGTCTTATCCGGATTGCTCCTTTCTGAAACGATATAGGGAATATTAAATAAATTCCCGGCAATGCTGCCCCACATGTTTGCTGAAGTGATAAAGGATATGATGAGTTTCGGTTTCTCTTTATCAACTAAAGACATGAGCTTAAAAAAGCGCCTTGTAGCACTATAAATCCTGTTGAACAAGCCAGTGGCCGGGCCTCTCATATTTAAATAAACGATCCTGACGTTTTTATTCAACTTATATGAGTTCCTGGTATAGTTTAACAGAACCAGTATTATCTCATATCCTCTTTCATCAAGCGTATTGCTCAACAGGGATATTACCCGTTCGGCCCCGCCTTTATTCAAACTGGGAATGATGAGGAAGATCTTAGGTTTCATACGGACGATGTTTTAACAAACCACATTCAGCCACTTTTCCATCACCTGTTCCTCCGAGAAGTTCTGTTCAACGTAATGACGTCCTTTTTGACCCAACTTTAACCGGCTTTCACTGCCCAGACACATCATGTGGGCCATTGTTGAGGCCAAATCCTGTGCGTCGCCACCATTAACCAGAAATCCGCAGTCCGCTTCGGCTAAGAATTCTTCGATACCATCCACTGCGGAGGCAACGATCGGCTTGCAATAGGACATCGCTTCAAGCATGGCATTTGGTGAACCCTCCCAAAAGGACGATAACACAAAGGCGTCCGCCTCTTTCAGGTAATCGGCTGGGTTTGACTGAAATCCGAGAATTCTGACTTTATCGGTGATACCCAATTCAGCGATCAGCTCATAAGGCCACTCGTCGCGAATATGGCCCAGACAATCGACCCTGAAATTTTCATTTTTTATAAGCGCAATTGCTTTAAACAGTGTCCGGTAATCTTTCGACGGCCGGAAATGTGCCATTGTAACCCATACAAACGGTTTGCTTGCAGATCTTGGGGCGGCAAGCTGATTTACCGGCGGCATTGCAACTGCATTGTTAATGATAATGCCGTTTCGCTTCGCGAGCGACTGCGTTTCAAAGTTGAGCTTCGAGGCATTTGAGTTATACACAATAACATCATCAAGGCTTGCTGTGAGTTTAAACGCATGTTTCCATTTATTGCTGATCACCGAATTACGGATGGAAGAGATCAGCTGGAATTTATATCTCAACTTCATTATCCGTGCAAAAAGGATGGCGATAAACATGAAAGCAACCACTACATCAGGCTTTACATGTTTTACGATCTTGAACAATCTGAAAGTATTACTCAGAAACTGGGTTTTCCAGCTCTTCAGAAACAAAACCCGGATGCCTTCCTTTTCGAAATCAATATGTTTAAAATCGTTTAATGGCTTCAATGCTATGATCGTCACGTCTTTATTCTGTGTTTTCAGAAATCGGGCGACTTTCATGAGCTGCGTTTCAGCTCCGCCCCTGGTTAATCCAGGCGTTATAAATAAGATCCGTTGATTCATGTCTGAATGTTTAGTTTCCGGTGATGTTTTCCGATACAGGGACAGGTATTGCCCGGTAATATTCCATATACCACTGAATAAACTTTCTGACACCTTCACTTATCTCCATACGTGGTTTATAACCTAGAATATTTTCAAGATCTTCAATGTTAGCCCAGGTAGCCGCTACATCACCATCCTGCATCGGCATAAATTCTTTTTCGGCAACCACTCCAAGATTCGTTTCAATCGCCTGAATGAATTCCATGAGGTTAACCGGACTTCCCTTACCAATATTGAAGAGCCGGTACGGAACTTTTGAAGTTGCCGGGTCTGGCCGCATTCCGCTCCATTCACGGTTGCCGACCGGTGGGTGGTCAATAACTCTGATAACCCCCTCAATGATGTCATCGATGTAGGTGAAGTCACGCATCATTTTGCCATTATTAAAAACCTTGATGGCCTTACCTTCGGTTATGGCCTTTGTAAAAAGCACCGGCGCCATATCCGGCCTGCCCCAAGGACCATAGACCGTAAAAAAACGCAATCCAGTAGTTGGCAGATTAAACAGATGACTATAAGTATGCGCCATCAGCTCATTGCTCTTTTTCGAAGCAGCATACAATGACACCGGATGGTCAACATTGTTGTGGGTAGAAAACGGCATATTTTCGTTCAGGCCATAAACGCTGGATGAACTCGCATATACCAGATGTTTTACATCATTATACCGGCAAGCTTCCAGAATATTCAAAAACCCATGAATGTTGGAATCAATATAAGCCTGGGGATTGACCAAACTGTACCGTACGCCTGCCTGCGCAGCCAGATTGCAGACTACGTCGAACTTCTCGGCAGCAAACAGCCCTTTGATAGCTTCATTATCCGTGAGGTCGATCCTGGCGAAACGGTAAGCCGGATAGACCTCACTTTGCAACAGGGTTCCACCTGACGTCTCTTCGGGGAAGATACCGGTTTCCGCCAGCCTGCTGAACTTTAGATTTATATCGTAGTAATCATTGATATTGTCGATGCCGATAACCTCGTCGCCGCGCTCAAGAAGATACTTTGCGAGGTGAAATCCGATGAAACCCGCGGTTCCGGTGACTAAAATTTTCATAGGGTGTGTTTTAAGTCAATAAATTATTTAGTTTTTAAAGTTGGGTGCGTTATGGTAGTATTCAGGCGAGAAGACTTTCGTAATTTGACACGATCTTTTCGATGCCAAACCGGGCGTTTACATCATCTTTAATGGTTACCGGGTCCCAATACCGGCCACATGCCCTTACGATGTTATCAGAAAATGCCTTCAGATCATTCTGAGTAGTGATATACCCGTTGAAACCATCAGTTATTATCTGAGAAATTCCGCCCACTTTAAAAGCTACAACCGGAGTTCCCACTGACAGAGCTTCAACCACCACATTCGGAAATCCTTCAATGAACGATGGCAAGACAAAAAGATCATGTTCAGCAATAAGGTCTGTCACGTTCGTTACCAGTCCAACCAGGTTTACCCTGTTTTGAAGACTAAGCCTTCTGATGCGGTTGTCCAGCTCATCCCGTAAAGGGCCGGCGCCGGCGATTGTTAACGTATAATTTCTGGGCAGATCGTTGATCACGTCAATCAGTCGTTCCAGTCCTTTTTGCCTTGTCAGGCGGGCCACAACGATCAGCCGTTTGATCGCCTGATGAGACGTACGGCTCTTTACTTTAGTTGTTGGAATAACCGGATTGGGTATGACCACTAACTGATCGGGCGACAGATTCAAGCTGTTTCCTACGGATGTCCTTATCTCGTCCGACTGGCATACGACCTTGTCAAAGCGACTGTAGAACTGAATTCCGACCGACCCGAAAAGCTTTGCTTTCCGAGTTGAGAACCTGCTCTTCTCAGCAACATTAGTGGGCCTGGCGATCAAATGAGGTACATCAATAAACATCGACACAAAACCTACCAACATATTAATATGGCCGCCGGTCGAAAAAATAGCGTATGGCCTTTCCTTCTTTAACAGACTGTAAAGCTTAAAGACGGATCGGGATGCTTTAATCGTCCCAAGGTCAATGATCCTGACGCCGGCTATTTCGTGAGAGAAAAATGACCGGGTTGAATCGAGCAGAACGATCGTGACGTCGTACTCATCTTTATTCAGGTTTTGCGAAAGCAGCCAGTAAACCCGCTCTGACCCTCCTGCTGTTAATGAGGGGAGTATAAAAAACACCTTTTTTCTCATATCATTGAATATCATTCATCTTGCTGCGATGCAGCGTGGCAAAGAATAGGAATACTGTGGGACCGTTTCCGTCCAGCAACCATCCGTTGTGGAAAAGGGAATTTATAGAGACCGCCAGCAATGCGAAACTGAGGCAAATAAGCATAGCGTTCTCTTCATCCCTTACGTCGGACACCGCCATCAAAAACGCCTTTATCGGCCGATAGAAAATACTTATAAGAAGGGCAACACCCAAAAACGGACCTAAATAGGTGATAAACATCAGATAGGCGTTGTGTGATGTTAAGCCATTGCCGAAAATGTGACTGTTTCGCGTTACATCGCTCCAGGACTTTCCATAAAAGATCAACCCATAAGGATAGTTACCATAAATCTCCAGGTTTTCTGTTACCAGTGAGCTTCTGTTCTCTCCGCTTTTGCGTTCATTTTTCGCAAAAACGTTATCATACTGAGTTGAAGAGTTGGCTTGTTGAGTATTAATGAAATTGAACAGCAGGAAGCCGACCACGGAAAGCACTCCCACTACAAAAATAGCTTTGGACTTATAATAAAAGATAAGAAACAGCAATACGGTAAAGACGAACGTTACAACCGCCGACCGCTGCATCCCAAAGTAGATGAAGATCAGACAGAACCCTAAAACAACGACCTGGAGGTAAAATGGCCACCTGAACTTCATGGTATATAAAAATGCAAAGGTTGTAAGGGCAGCAACCTGATAGCCGAAAGTAAAAATGGAAGCTGCTATCCCGGAAGGTGATTGTTCGATCTCCCGGCCGATCAACTGTGCCCGCAACAAGTCTATTGCCGGTCCCAGCTGATGGTTGAGTAACATTACTACAGAAGAAAACAATAGCAGCAACACGAAGATCAGTACCGTATAATTAAACCGCCGGCTATTGCTTCGCACAAAGTAGTTAAAATACAAGCCGCAAATGATTATCACAAAGAGATTTACATAGAAGCTCTTGATATCGGCCTGACCAAGAACATAGAACAGAAAAAGCCCTAACCCGACAAAGATGAATTCGCGCAGGTATAGAAGTTTATTACCCTTGAAACTGCCAAACAGGACGATCAGGGGTATTGCAGAAAAGAGAGGAGTCGGAATCCGGATCTTTTGATTGAGAAATATATCAAATGACAAGGTGTAGAGGTAGAGAACCATGAATACACCTATAATTATCGTTTTGAACATAGCACGTTAGGTGACAGAACAGCTAAGCTGTTTATCGGTTATAACCACGGGTAAAAAATTATGCCTTGAGCACCAGCTGCTTAAAGTCAGCTGCGGCCGGCAACTTGATGACGTTACTGAAGATCAGGTAACTTAGGAAGTAGAATCCGCCTCCAACAATCAGGAGGGCAAGATCATGCAACTGATAATTGTCGGCCAAATAGTCTTTGAGAAGCCATGACACTCCGCCAAAAAGCAACGATAGGCCAACTATCGGCAGAATATCGGTTAACTGTTCTCCGACCGGATAGCTGATCATTTTGCCGCTATAGTAGGTATTAATAAAAAAATCGACGATAGAAATGATCAGTTGCAAGTATAAAAGTGCCATAATTCCATAAGGAATAAGGCACAGCACGCCGACTATGGCGTATGATTTTTTTATGATCTGTAATCGCATATGCAGGTCACTGCGGCCCTTTACTTTTAGAATATTGGTGTTGTAAAAATTCAGAGGATACATGATGCCGGCAAGTGCCAGAACCTGAAAATAGGGCACGGCAGGCAGCCATTTCTCAGTTAAGAGAAACCGTATAAAAGGTTCTGCATAAACAGTGGCAAAGATCAGGATCGGACATAACCAGAACAGGAGTTGTTGCATTAATTTCCTGTAAGCTGTTTTAAGTTTCTTGTCGTCGTGGTTGATCGATGAGAACATCGGATAGGATACTTTATTCAGCGCTTTCGAGATGTTGGAGATCGGAAGCTGCCGCAAGGTAAACGCCCGCGAATAGTAACCCAGATGAGTTGCAGAAAAAGCTTTACCGATGATAAGAATATATAAGTTTTGGTATAGTGTTTCAAGTAAGCCTGAGGCGGTCATCTTCCATCCAAAAGACAAATGATATTTATATCGGTCTTTATAAAATTTAAAATCAGGTTTCCAGTCTGAAACGACCCAGAGCTGGATAGCTGTTAACACTGACTGGAACAGGTACATACAGATCAGGCTCCAAACTCCCCATCCCAAATATGCCAGTGTGATACCTAACACACCTCCGATAATGATGGAAGGCACCTGAATGGTCATCTCCGTTTTGAAGTTCATCGATTTCGTGAGCCTTGTTCTTTGAATGCTCACAAATGCGTCGATAACAAATGAAAAAGTATAGACCCGGATGATCTTCACCAGTATCGGCTGCTCATAAAATGCAGCAATTGCAGGTGCCGTAAAAAACAGTATCATGTATATGATGATACTGCCAACAATATTAATGAAGAACACCGTTGAATAATCTTTCTGATCGGCCTCCTGTGTCCTGATCAGGGATGAAGTTAATCCGGTGTCCATGAGCGCATGCCCGAGCGACATGAAAAGTGAGATCATTGCGATCAGGCCAAATTCAGCCGGCGCCAATACCCTGGCAAGGATCACCGAGGTAGCGAAGGTGATTATCTGGACACTAAACTGTTGCCCAAAGGTCCATAGCAGACCGGAAACGGTCTTTTTCCGTAAGCTCATGCGAAGATCAATGA
>DASWXL010000217.1:0-36188 GCA_036405495.1 Sphingobacteriaceae bacterium
ATTAAACGGTTATTTACATGATCGTGACAAAGCCCCGGACTGCAAAGTAGGAATTTTTTCAAAATTTCAGCCGTACTCCTACCCCCAGCTTAAAAATATCCGAAACAGATAAGGCCTCGCGATTTAGGACCCAGCTCACCAGATAAAGGTCACTGGCATTAAACTCCGAATAAAGAACCACTGCCTTGATTTTTTCATCACCAAATAGTTTGCGGCCTGAGATATCGACTTCATTGCCAAACGAAAGATGTGACCGAAGCGCCTCCGACCACCCGTAATAGCCTTTGCCATATTGGTCACGATCCCAGCTCAAACTTAACTTGCGGTCGACCGTATATGAAAAAAACATCCCCGGATTGAGAGGATAAACCACAGCAATATCCCTGATCTTTATAGTGAACGGACGGTAACTAAACTTGAGGCTCAGAATATCGAGCTTACCGCCTTTGGTTTTAGGCACATATCCGTACATCAGGTCAATACTACCTCTCTGATTACGGAAAAGATCGTACCCGGCGCCGATACTCAGAAAACCTATGCTGCCGGCATATTGCACAATGGCAGCATTAGGCACCAGAGCACTTTTCTCCTGCGCAGACCCGAAGGCCGGCATCACCAGCGCTGCAAGGAAGATCTGTAAACTAATACTGAATTTCCGTCGCTTCCAGCTCTCCATTTATCACTTCAATTAACGTAAATTCTCTGTTCAGAATGGCATTGGCGACAATAAAAGGAATACCGTTTCCATACGGACTATACTGACCGCTGCTGTGATCATGGGCATGAAGGGAGGCCAGACAATTGCCGCTTTGCTGTAAAGCATAAACAAAAGGGATCTCGAGCTTCTTATCAAAGTCAATTGAAAAAGGGCTGACATGTGAAACTGCAAAGTATCCGCTGATACCGGGTTGTGGCTGCATCTGAGCGTTGAGCCAGGTCAGGTCAGGAATAGTTCCATTGAAATTGGCTTCCCGGCTGTTGGTATTCAGACAAACAAACTTATACCCGTCATAAACAAAACTGAAGTTCAGATCGCCGAACACGCGTTTGAAAACTTCGTCGCCGTTAGCTGCCAGGTCGTGATTACCGACCACAGCGATGTAGGGCATTTCCAATTGTGCATAGATCTCTGCCATCCACTCCATTTCCTGTAAAAGGCCAAAATCAGAGATATCACCGGCAAGGAGAACGAAATCAATTTCGGGCATCCGGTTCACCTTCTCTACGAAATCAGCGGTTTCGCTATACCCTCTCTGAGTGTCTCCGGATAAAATAAACCGGAGGGTATCATCAGGCGGGGTATCCAGAAGCCGTTCAATATTAGCCGCATTGAGGTTTGAAGGAGTGTCTTTATCGAACTTCTGATTGGGACTATACTCCATATTATCGCAAGCTGAAAAGAGAAGGGCTATGGCCGCGACCATATTAAAAGAAACAGAACGCCACATGGTATCATCGATAGTTCTTAATAATACCAGAACAACAGATGCGTTGTTTGAAGAAATAAGATCTCAGCCTTTAAGCACAGAGTGGCTATTGTTCCTGAAGTGAAGGTAACCGTTCGCTTACGTCAGATTACGGTCTTTGAACCACACATCATCCGGCGTAGCGGTAAAATTGTCCATCATGGTCACCAGTTCCAGCGGATCGGCTTCGTTAAATACGAGCGCCCGGTTAGCCGCTTTTAAAAATCTCCGTTCAACCATCATGTCCATTTGTTTGAACAGATGATCATAAAAACCTCCCACATTTAATACGCCGATCGGTTTATTATGCAGGCCAAGTTGCAGCCAGGTCAGCACCTCGAAAAACTCTTCCAACGTACCGAAACCTCCCGGCAGAATAAGGAAGCCATCGGCAATATCAGCCATTTTTTGTTTCCGCTGATGCATGTTTTCGGTGATGATCAGTTCAGTGAGCCCGGCATGGCCAACTTCCTTTTCCATCAGAAACGACGGAATAACGCCGGTGGCTGTACCACCCAGTTCGAGTACTGCATCAGCGATCAATCCCATTACGCCAACTTTACCGCCGCCATAAACAAGATTGATCCGGTTCTCAACAAACACCCTGGCGAGATGCCGTATCGCGGCAAGCAATTCAGGATCGCCGTTAAAGTTTGCACCACAGTAAACGCATAAGCTTTTTAGATTCATGGCTCAAAAGAAAGGAAAATCGCATTATCAGGACGGATCCCGATTGTAAAAAAGCGTTTTTTTTACTGGACCTGTGCTAAAACGGAAAGGTACCTGAGCAAATATTCGTCAAGAGATTTCCTTTTGTACTGCATAATAAAGCGGGGATGATCCAGCACGTTGATGTTACGGAAGAAATGCCCCCTCTCATTCAGGCGCTGCAGTTGCTTCAGATTTTTTCCGCTCCCCAAACAGATGCAGTTTAACTGGTTAGTCCCAAAGTCCACCTGTGTTTCCATGGATCTGATCATGAAGTCATCCAGCACTTTTACCAAAACGGGATCGTCGTAATAATTCATATTAACACCTTCGCGCGTGAACCCAAGGGGCGAAATTGAGGTAAAATAAAACTTGCTGTAAAAAGCTTCCGCACCTCCGAACGACTCGATGACACGATAGATAAAGTCGGCCGAAAGCTCCGTCTTTTTCGGAAAATCGTTGGCGATACCGCAATATCTTTCGAGTTTAACGGGATCAGTGAATGGAATTCCGGTTACTCCCCCGCCGAACCGGCCGGGATTAATACCAATAATGAAGGTGCGTGGATTTTCATCGCCATAAAATCGGCGGTAAAACGTTTCCGTTACAACGGCCGATGCCGGCCGGGAAAAAGGCTGCATTACTTCTACGCCTGGTGGCAATGCAAAACCGGTTTGCATGTTTCTGTAGAACTGAATAACCTTTTCCCCAAACATCGGCATTAGGTGTTTAATTTCTTTCTATAGAGCTTTTATGAGTGCTACAACACCATCCATCGTTGCCGTAAGCACCTTTCCCGGCCTGATCACGTTCACGGTATTCACCATTGAATTATCCAGCTTATGAGCCCAGACAACCTGTTTCGTGACCGGGTCAATTGCATAAACGGTTCCGTTCTTGGTACCGAAATATACGCGGCCTTTCTTCTCGATCAGCATTGATGGCACGTGTTCATAACCATACCCGGCGTTTAAACGCCATGCCAGGTCGGCCTTTTCGCTGCCAGTTTTAAAGGCAACAATCTCATCGTTCATTGTTTTTCCGTAGATCAGTTTTTTGTCGGCCGATATTCCGATCGATTCACGGACGGTTGCTTCCTTGGTTCGCCACAAAGCCTTACCCGTTTCAGCATCGATCGCAGTCAGATAACGGTCGGGCGCGGCAATATACACCACTCCGTCTGCGGCCAACGCGTTAACCATTGCAGGTGAAAACATCCTGTTGCTATGCCCGTTGTTCCACTTCCAGATGAGTTCTCCGGTATTTTGATCTAAAGCATACAGATGACGGTCCCACGCTCCAAAGATCACCTTACCCTGGTAGATCAGCGGCTTGCTGACGACTGTCCCTTCAAGGCGGCTGAAAACCCATAGTTGCCGTCCTGTCCTGGACTCTATTGCCCGGAACTGCCCGTCGCTGCCGCCAATATAAACGATCCCCTTATCTACTGCCGGTGTGCCCAAAACGGAAGCGCCTGCCTTTAGTTTCCATAACAGCTCGCCTGTTGCAGCATTCAAACTATAGATATGCCCATCACCCGAGCCTAATACCACGCGGTTCCCAATAACGGCCGGCGACGAATAGATCGCTCCATCGGTTCTATACGACCAGACCTTTTTGCCGTCCTTTATAGAAAGTGCCTCTACCTCCCCTACACTGTTTCCGAAAATAGCAAGTCCTTTAGTATATGCGGGTGTAGAAACCACATTGGCATTAGAATGGTATGTCCAAACCGGCTTAACCGCCGGGAACTGTACATTTACGGCAAACGACGGACGCTCAAAATTAGCTTCATCGTTATATTGCTGCCGTTGAAGCGGCAGCCTCCGCCACGTTTTGAATTCATCTTTTCCGGGTGTTTTAACATGGAAGAAAACCGAATCGCCCCGCATCTCTACAATGTTGTAACCGCCAACCCCGGCCTTTGCCCTGAGGTTTGAACGGCCCATCACCGCCGGGATACCTTCTGCTTTTACTGCACGGTTGTTATGGCCGTGACCGCAGATGGCCAATTGCGTATTGTACTTTTTCAGCCGGTCGGTTACTTCAAACCAGTTATCTAACCCCGGATCCAAAGGATAGTGGTTAGCAAACACAATAGGCTGATCTTTGGGAGTTTTGGCCAGCACCGAGTCCAGCCAGACAACCGCATCTCGCGGAATGTGCCCATCGGACATCCGCACGTACGGTCCCGAGGCACAACCAATAAAGCGATAGCCTTTATGATCAAAAACAAACTTGTCATAACCGAACTCCCTGATAAAGCTTACCCCCCCGGATTCCGACCAGCCTGTGTCATGATTGCCGGGAATGATGTAAAAAGGGATTTTTAGCTCGCCGATGACCCGACGCGCCAGTCTGATCTCATCGTCTGTGCCCATCTCGGTTATATCCCCTGTAAGCAGGACAAAATCAATACCGGTTTGCATGTTTATGTCGGATATTGTGCGGCGAAGGTCTTCCTCGGCAGTGTCCGAACCAATATGCGTATCAGTAATAAAGGCGAACTTGAAAGGCTGGGAAACTGCATGATGCCAGAATAAGCAAACAAACAGGCCCAGCAACAGCATAAATTTCTTCATGTGATAAGTGGATTTAGGATGAGCCTAAGTTGCGTTTTTTTGCAGGATTAAACAACCTGCAGTTCAGCTTCAAGGATCAGCTTGCCGATATATTGTTGTTCGGGCACACTACTTATCCGCAATAAAGCATTACGAAAACAAGTCAAGGCCTCCTTATTCTTTCCAAGGCGCTTCAGCACTTTTCCGCGTGTGACCTGAAATAAGTAATACTTTGCCATCCAGTGCTGCTTGCCAAGTTCATTTAATATAGACATGGCCAATGCGGGTTCGCCGCTGAATAAAACGGCTGTTGCCCGGCTCAGTTCGACAAACGGCGAAGGGTTATATTGCTTTAGCCTGAGATACAGGCCAGCAATGGTTCGCCAGTCAGTTTCACCGAATGATGGCGAGATGCAGTGAAGGTAGCTGATCGATGCTTCAATATGGTAAACGCTGAGCATTTCGTCGTGCCGGCATGATCTGAAAATGGCTGTCGCCAAACTGACCATTGGATGGCTCCACCTCAAGCGGTCCTGATTTTCAAGATCGAGCAGCTCACCTCCCGCGCCGGTGCGTGCTTCGAAACGGGAGGCGTTGAACAGCAGCAGAGCATACAAGGGCTTGGTTTCATGGTTGCAAACCTCGCTTTCCAGTAACGCCCGCATCAGCGCCACCGCTTCAAGACACAAATCAGCATTAATAACCCGGTCACCCGATGCCTTATAACCGGCATTGAAAATAAGATAAATAGCTTTATGCACGACCGGGAGCCGTTCCTGCGGCTGCCCCATAAGGGGCAGTCGGACATTAATGCCGCCCTCCTGAAATTTCAGGCGCGAACGTTGAAGAAGCTTTGTAATAGCTTCCTGGCCGGAACCGAACGCTGCCGCAATTTCTTCGGTTCGAAGGTTGACCACGTACTTAAGGATCATGATAACCTGCGCCCGTGGCGAGATCACGGGACTGGCGCAGGCAAACAACATTTTTAGCAGATCATCCTTTATGGCATCCTCATCTAAAAGATCGGCGGCAAACTGAACCGTATCAACCTGGGGCTCCTCATTGTTGGCAGCCCTCATTAAATTAAGCGCCTTATTACGGCAAACGCGGAATAACCAAGCTTCCGGCTTTTCAGGAATGACATGTTCTGTCCAATTTTTACAGGCAGCAAGAAAAGTTTCCTGTACGAGATCCTCAGCCGTTTCAATATCGTCAAGACCTGCATGACGCAAAATCGCCGCGACCAGTCGGCCGAAATGCCGCCGGTATAACTTGTCGACCACAGTTGTTACATCCTCTGGTGCAGCCATGCGATCAGATCTGCATGACAGGCCGGACCTCGATGCTTACGGTGCCCTTAATTATGTGCGGGCAACTTTGAGCGATGGATGTTGCCTGATCAAGGCCACCCGCAGTGATCATGAGGTAGCCACTGATCGCTTCCTTCGTTTCAATAAAAGGGCCATCCGTCAATATCGTTTCCGCGGTTACGTACCGCCCGTAACTCATTAGCGGCTCACCCTGAAGGTAGTTGCCGGCCTGCGACAATTCCTCCACCCAACGGGTCATTTCTTCAATATCGGCCTGCATTTCGGCTTCAGTCATCTGTTCCAGTCTTGCAAGATCTTCCCTGATCAGTAAAAGAAATTTTTCCATGTTATAGATCGTAATATGTATCGTCTTTAATTATTTTTCCGTTTCGGACAATCAGAACCGAGCAAATGGATTTTTTAAACTTTTTGCCGTTCTCAGTCCCTGTCGAGACAAATTGAACGGTTACCACATCGCCCGAAACATAAACTGCTTTTACTTCGTCGTAAATGTCCGGCACTGTCTTATACCAGTCTGTCATTCCCTCTTTCCCTTTCTTCGGTTCTGGATACGCCGGGTCTGTAAATATAACATCGTTGTCGTATAATTCTTCCATTGCACTCCAGTTGTGCGCGTTGAATTCTTCGAACACCGCCCGGGCAGTCGATTCCGGTCCCGGGCTTTTGCCAGACGGTTTGCAAGATGCTGCAACTGTTGCAGCCAGCAATAAAAAGACGTACTTTTTCATATCGTTTTATACTATAGACACGGCAGTGTTGGAAAAGTGGACATCAGCAACCGGCAACTTCGCTTTATTGACGGTCTGCTGACCTAATATGAGGCTATAAACCACTATCTTTGCATGTTTTATCGGAATAGAATGAGCAAACACGGAAGAATCTTAGTTGCAATGAGTGGTGGTGTCGATAGTTCGGTGGCGTCTGTCATGTTACATGAACAGGGGTACGAAGTGATCGGTCTGACCATGAAAACCTGGGATTATGCCTCTTCCGGCGGTTCTTCCAAAGAGACCGGATGCTGTAGTCTGGACAGCATTAACGATGCCCGTGCCCTGGCCGTCGGCTATGGCTTTCCGCATTACATTCTCGACATCCGGGAAGAGTTTGGTGATTTTGTCATTGACAATTTCGTCGACGAATACCTTGCCGGCCGGACGCCCAATCCGTGCGTTTTATGCAACACCTATATCAAATGGGAAGCATTGTTGAAACGTGCTGATAAGCTTGACTGCGAATTCATCGCCACCGGCCATTACGCCAACATCCGTTTACAGGATAATGGCCGTTATGTAATTTCAAAGGGAAAAGACGAAAACAAAGATCAGTCATATGTTTTGTGGGGTGTTTCTCAGCGTAACCTCGCGCGTACCAAATTTCCGTTAGGAAGTTTTACCAAGTCGGAGATCCGCCAGATGGCCAAAGACATGGGTCAGCTCGACCTGGCCAACAAGTCTGAAAGTTATGAGATCTGTTTCGTACCGGAAAATGATTACCGTTCGTTCCTTCGCCATAAAGTAGAGGATCTGGACGAGAAAGTAGCCGGCGGAAACTTCGTACTAACCGACGGAACCGTCGTTGGCAAACACCAGGGATATCCGTTTTACACGATCGGGCAACGAAAAGGTTTAGGCATTGCGCTGGGTCAGCCGATGTTCGTCACTCAAATACTTCCGGAAAGCAACACCGTAGTTCTGGGCACCCAGGACGAGCTTCAGCGATCTTCTGCCCTCGTTCGCAATCTGAACCTTATCAAATACGAAACGATTACTCAACCCCTTGAAGCAGTAACGAAGATCCGATATAAAGACGCCGGATCTTTAAGTACCATTGTTCAGGAAGACGATAAAATGAAAGTTGATTTTCACCATGCCGTTTCCGGCATTGCCCCCGGACAGTCCGCCGTTTTTTACGAAGGCAGCGATCTTTTGGGCGGCGGGTTCCTGATGTAACCGGCTGGCTGTCTGCCCCGGATGATGCAACGACCCCTGCCGGACAGAATGCTTTCGGCAGCCAACAAAAAAACCATATAACGGTTAAGAGTTACGTATCTGTGTCGCCCGCCAATTTTGGTTTACATTATTTAATCATTTTATTTGCAGAAAAACGACGTATTTGATGGCGAAAAACTTGCTTATTGTAGAGTCTCCGGCGAAGGCCAAAACTATTGAAGGGTATCTTGGCAAAGATTTCCTTGTGAAATCCAGCTATGGGCATATCCGCGACTTAGTAAAAACGGACGATGCAATAGACGTAAACAACAATTTCGCACAGAAATATGAAGTTCCGGCCGACAAAAAAGCGGTTGTAAACGAGCTCAAAAAACTGGCAAAGGACGCAGAAATGGTCTGGCTGGCATCGGATGAGGACCGGGAGGGAGAAGCTATTTCATGGCATTTATTCGAGACTTTAAATCTGAAGGAAGACAAGACCAAACGCATCGTTTTCCATGAGATCACCAAGCCTGCTATTCTGAAAGCCATTGAAACGCCGCGTTCTATCAATTATAATCTGGTTAACGCACAGCAAGCCCGACGGGTTCTAGATCGGTTGGTGGGATTTGAACTTTCGCCGGTTTTGTGGAAGAAAGTAAAACCATCACTTTCTGCAGGACGTGTACAATCAGTTGCGGTGCGGTTAATCGTTGACCGCGAGCGCGAAATCAACAAATTCAAACCAACGGCCGACTTTAAGGCTGTAGCAATCTTTTATACTGAAAATCAGAGGGAGCTTTTTAAAGCGGAATTAACTGAACGTTTTGACGATCAGGTTAAAGCCGAGGAGTTCTTACGCGGCTGTGTCAGCGCCGACTTTACCGTAAAGACCCTGGACACTCGTCCAGCAAAACGAAGCCCCGCTCCTCCTTTCACAACCTCGACGCTGCAGCAGGAGGCGAGCCGTAAACTCGGTTTTTCGGTAGCAAGAACGATGTCCATTGCCCAGAAGCTGTACGAATCGGGTAAGATCACCTACATGCGTACCGATTCGGTAAATCTTTCTGACACCGCTTTGAATGCCGCTTTTGCGGAAATCCGTTCAGCATACGGAGAAAAATATCATCAGCAAAGACGATACAAAACAAAATCGGCCGGAGCGCAGGAAGCGCACGAAGCTATTCGTCCGACCTACTTCGACCAGCATACCATAAACGGTGATATCTCTGAAAAACGCCTTTACGAACTGATCTGGAAAAGAGCGATTGCCTCCCAGATGAGCGAAGCGCAGTTTGAAAAAACTACTGCGAGGATCAATATCTCAACCAGAAATGAAGAGTTTGTTGCCAATGGCGAAGTGATGAAGTTTGACGGCTTTCTGAAGGTTTACCGCGAATCCTCGGACGAGGACCATGATATTAGCATAGACGAAAACGCCGATAACGCCATTCTTCCTCCGTTGAACGTAAATCAGCGGTTAAACCTTCGCGAAATAACGGCGACAGAACGGTATAGTCGCCCACCTGCACGGTATACTGAAGCGAGTTTGGTTAAAAAGCTCGAAGAACTCGGAATTGGCCGGCCGTCAACCTATGCTCCAACCATTTCGACCGTTCAAAACCGCGGTTATGTAGTTAAAGAAGATCGCGAGGGAAAAAAGAGGGACTTCCAGGTTCTGACCCTTTCAGGAGACCAGATTTCATCACAAACTAAAACAGAAATTACAGGAACTGAAAAAGCCAAGCTGTTTCCTACCGATATCGGAGCGGTTGTGAATGATTTCCTTGTTGAGCACTTCAAAGGGATCGTTGATTTCAATTTTACGGCTACGGTTGAAAAGGAATTCGACGAAATAGCCCAGGGATTGAAAGACTGGACGGATATGATCGACCGCTTTTACAATCCGTTCCATAAAGAAGTAGAAACGACTATTCAAACCGCAGAGCGGGCCCGCGGCGAGCGTGAATTAGGTATTGATCCGGCTACCGGTAAAAAAGTATATACCAAAGTAGGAAGGTATGGACCCATGGTTCAGATCGGCGAGAATGACGATGAAGAAAAGCCGCAGTACGCAAGTTTGCTGAAGTCACAATCGGTAGAGACCATCACTTTGGAAGAAGCTCTAGAGTTATTTAAACTGCCCTTCCAACTGAATGACTATCAGGACAAAGAGGTTTCGGTTGGCGTCGGCCGGTTTGGGCCTTATGTGAAATGGGGCGAAACCTATATCTCCATTCCGAAAGGCGAAGATCCGTTGTCTGTGGATATGGATCGCGCCATTGCTATCATTAATGAGAAGATCAACGCAGATGCCCCCGTAGCTCACTATGAGGGTCAGCCGGTATCAAAAGGCAAAGGCCGTTTCGGCCCATTCATCAAATGGAAAGATCTTTTCATCAATGTTCCGAAAGCGTATAATTTTGACAATCTTACGCAAAGCGATGTGAATGAACTGATCAGCAAGAAGATCGAAAAAGAAAACAACCGCTATATTCAGCATTGGGAATCGGATAAGATAGCCATTGAAAACGGTCGTTGGGGACCGTTTATCCGCTTTGGTAAACAAATGCTGAAGCTGGGCAAGAATAAGGCCACCAATGAAAAATACACTTCCGCAGAACTTGCAAACATCTCTCTGGAGGAGGTTCGGAAGCTGATCACCGAACAGGTGCCGGATGCCTTTGAAGTAAAAACGAAGAAAACAAAAGCCCCGGCAAAGAAAACGACATCCCCGGCGAAAAAGGTTATGAAAAAGAAATAAATTCAAATTTACTGTTGCCAGTTTCCAAATCCATGAAGAAGGATCTTCCCGAAAATATAGTTGAAGACATCGCCATTGCAGTTGTTCTGGAGAACGAATCACCGGAAGGCAAAAACTGGAATGTCTATCTTGTAAACATGAAAGACGAGCCAATTGAAACCGTGCTGGTTAGTTCTAAAGGCTATGGCCAGAAAGACGGAAAAGAAGTGAAAACCTCGATATTACGTCATTCTATCGGTCAGCTCGAGGCAAAGGAATTTGCCCTCATAGAGGCGATTGACGAGCAGGTTTTCGGGCTAACCAACGAATACTGGCTTAGTTATTACGTTAGAGGTACCATCTACGATAAAAAATTTATTTTCCTTCCCGAAAGTATAGTAGAATCTAATCTTATACGCATTCCCGTGGTCAATAAACCCGGTGTCATGATCGGCTGATCTAAATTTTTGCCATTAACGGTTCTCCCGGCAGGGTCCTTCCCTTCCCTTCGGGTAATTGATATACTTACTCTGCTTTAACTCGTCATACGTTACCGTTGGCCTTCAGCAGACCAAACGGCCAACTTTAACTTAAAGTTGATGTTATAGTGGTATATTAGTCACAAATCGCATTAAATGGCAAAAAAATCAAATCAATTTAAGCTGATATTAACTAAGCTTATTACCGATGTTTTTGAGAAATCCGGCAACAAAGCCTTAAACTATAAGCAAGTAGCTGCACAACTGAACCTGCATGATCCCGAATCGAGGGAACTGATCCTGGAGATCCTGCGGGATGAGGCCAAAAGCGGCGTGCTGAATGAACCTGAAAAAGGAAAATTCATCCTCAAAGAGCTTAAAACATTCGTCACAGGACGTGTTGATATGACGGCCGACGGCTCAGCCTATATCGTTACCGATGATGAATTTGAACAGGACATTTACGTCGGTCCGCGAAAACTGCGTACCGCCCTCCATGGTGATACGGTAAAAGTGTATGTCTATGCCAGGAATAAGGGCAGAAAAAAAGAAGGAGAAGTCGTTGAGATCATGGAGCGGGCAAAGATGGAGTTTACCGGCATCGTCAAGATCTCGGAGAGGTTCGCCTTTTTTGTTCCGGACGACAAAAAAATGCTGCATGATATCTTCATCCCGCTCCAGGACTTAAACGGTGCAGCGAATGAAGACAAGGCCGTAGCCCAGATCGTCGACTGGCCGCAAGATGCTAAAAATCCGATAGGTCGCATTAAGCATGTCCTTGGCAGGCAGGGCGAAAACAACACTGAAATGAATGCCATTCTCGCAGATTTCGGCTTTCCGCTCGAATTTCCGGCAGCCGTTGAGGAGGAGGCAAACGCTATTTCAGACGTTATTACCAAAGTAGAGATTTCCAAAAGACGTGACTTCAGGGACATTCTAACCTTTACTATCGACCCGTTTGATGCGAAGGACTTTGATGACGCCATCTCTTTCCGATACCTGGATAATGGCAATTACGAAGTCGGAATACATATTGCTGATGTTTCGCATTATGTAAGGCCGGATACTCCACTGGACCAGGAAGCATACGAACGGGGCACTTCTGTTTATCTGGTTGACCGCGTGATCCCGATGCTGCCCGAAAGGCTGTCAAACGGTGTGTGCTCACTCAGACCCAGAGAAGAAAAACTATGTTTCGCCGCAGTTTTTGAATTAGACCAAAGAGCCAACGTCGTGGATCAGTGGTTTGGAAAGACCGTCATCTATTCCGACTACCGCTTCACCTATGAGGAGGCTCAGGAACTCATAGAAAATAAAAGCGGCGAGTTTAGTACAGAGATCAACCTGCTAAATGATCTGGCCTATAAACTACGCGAACGTAAATTCAAGGAAGGCGCCATCAGCTTCGAAACCACTGAAGTGAAATTCAAGCTTGATGACCAGGGAAAACCTGTGGGGGTATATGTTAAAGAACGGAAAGATGCTCATAAACTGATCGAAGACTTTATGCTTCTGGCAAATCGCAAAGTGGCTGAATTCATCGCAAAAAAAGGAAAGGGAAAGAAAAAACTGACTTACGTATATCGGGTACACGATGCCCCTAATGAACAGTCGCTCGTCAGCTTCTCCCAGTTTGCAGCGAAATTTGGATATAAGATCAACACAAAGACGGATCGCGAGATCGCCAGGTCGTTAAACCTGCTGATGGAAGACGTAGAAGGTAAAAAAGAACAAAACGTGCTCACACAACTGGCAATCCGTTCGATGGCCAAAGCGGTTTATACTACCAAGAAAACCAGTCATTACGGACTTGGGTTCGACTACTATACCCATTTCACCTCTCCTATCCGCCGTTATCCGGATGTAATGGCTCACCGGTTGCTTGAACATTACCTCAAAGGCGGCCCCTCAGCAAATGCAGAGGCCTATGAAAAAATGTGCCTTCAGTCATCACAAATGGAGAAGAAAGCTGCAGATGCCGAGCGGGCCTCCGTCAAATACAAACAGGCCGAATATCTGGAGAACAACATTGGCACCGAATACAACGGTATCATATCAGGAGTAACCGAATGGGGAATGTATGTCGAGATCATCGAAAACAAGTGTGAAGGAATGGTACGTCTGCGAGACATAGCGGATGACTTTTATGTTCTCGATGAAAAAAACTATTGCATTATCGGTCAGCGGAAAAAGAAGGTCTATCAGCTAGGTGATGAAGTGAAGATCATGGTAAAAAAAGTCGATCTGGCAAAGCGGCAGATCGATTTCACCCTGATCACCGGCGAAGTGCCAAAGCCACCGCGGGCAACAAGGCGTCGTAAATAAAGTGCCCGGCACTTTTCATCAAATTAAATCGGAATTGAACGATTATTTTTCCAACTTTGGGCCTCTCTATGCCAGCGGGAAAGCCTATGTACCAGATCAGCGAATTACAACAGATCATAAACGAGCAGATTTCGTCAAAAAGATATCCGGTTACGCCTAAAGAACTTTATGAGCCGATAACGTATATGATGGGTCTTGGCGGCAAGAGAATGCGGCCTGCGTTATTATTAATTGCCTGCAACCTCTTTTCGGATGACATTTCAGCGGCTGTCGATCCGGCAATGGCAATAGAAGTTTTTCACAACTTTACGTTGCTGCACGACGACATCATGGATCTTGCTCCGCTGCGCCGGGGAAACCAAACAGTGCATAAAAAGTGGAACACCAATGTTGCCATACTTTCGGGGGATGTAATGCTCGTCGAAGCATATAAGCTGTTAACGAGCATCAATCCTGCCTTACTTCCCGATATTCTCACGATATTTAACAGAACTGCGGTCGAAGTATGTGAAGGACAACAGATCGATATGGATTTCGAAAAACAGGAACATGTGTCGATCGAACAGTATCTGGAGATGATCAGGCTTAAAACATCCGTCCTGCTGGGAGCCTCCCTCAAGATCGGGGCACTGCTTGGCGGGGCAACATCGGCTGATGCGAAGCTCCTCTACGACTTTGGTGTAAACATGGGCTTAGCCTTCCAGTTACAGGATGACATCCTGGATGTATACGGAGACCCTGCTAAGTTTGGCAAGCAAATTGGCGGAGACATCATTTCAAATAAAAAAACATTTTTATTGATCAAAGCCCGGCAGCTGGCCCTCGGAGATGACGCAGCCAGCCTGCAAAAGTGGCTGACCTCTTCAGACCTTGAGGCAAAGGTAAGTGCCGTTACAGCTTTATTCACCAAACTGGGCGTGCGGCAGCTGGCTGAGGCTGAAATGGAAAGATTTGCTGAGCAAGGCTTTGCTAGCCTTGGTCAGATCGGCAGCGTCCCGGAAACACGAAAAGAACTGTTGCGCAGTTTTGCCAACAGGCTGTTTGTCCGGGAAAGCTGATCAAACCTGCTGACTGAGGCATACAGATAAGTGCTTCTCTACCACCTGCCCCATTGTGGTGAGCTCCAGGAATACACTGTCACCGTGATGGCGTGCAAGCTCGCTTCTCAACTGGAAAACTTTCGCTTCCGGAGCTATCTCATCATTCCGCATAGCATTGAACAGATCGTTCAACCTGTATGTACCCAGTTTAACCCGGTGTGCGATCAGGCTTCGTTCTTCC
This sequence comes from Sphingobacteriaceae bacterium, assembly GCA_036405495.1. Taxonomy (GTDB): domain Bacteria; phylum Bacteroidota; class Bacteroidia; order Sphingobacteriales; family Sphingobacteriaceae; genus DASWTL01. Next base: position 14,823 of record DASWXL010000217.1, read on the forward strand.
TGCTGATACTGACGCATGGTCTTTTCATTCATATGCTGCATGCCGAGAAAAACGAGATTGTTGTTTTCTTTAAAATAATGCGGAAGGTAAAGCTTTTTCTTCCCTTCATATGACTGCTGATCAAAATCGATCGCTCTTATCCTGTACTGATTTCCTTCGATGTCAGGCGTGATGTCTACAACGAAGTTATACGATCGCATATCACCTAATAATCGAACATAACACCGTTCATTGAATTTGACAAACTCCTTTGAGATCCTGATCTGATCAAACTTTGAGCCCTTCAGATACTCCTGAATAAACACATCGCCGGGGAGGCCTGGAATATGCTCTTCAATAAGCGTATCCTGACTGGTAAGGTAATTTATGCGGTTAGGCGACAAAACATGCTCCAGTTCAAGCCCATAGATCCGGGAGGCATCGGCTATTTTTACGTAAAAGTGATCATAATTGTCGTTCAACCGGTTGATGATCCGTATCCGAAAAGGTTTGGAGTTACCGAACGAACAATAGTCGATGCGGGCAACATCCAGGTGTTCCATCACTTCCATCCGTCCGTCCGCATGTAAAAGCGCATAAATATATTTCAGAGCAGGATATATCTCATCCATCTCACTTTGGTCATACTGTACCGTCTGCCACAACGTATCCTTATTATTTTTATCGAGAAGCGGAGTGGAAAAATTGAAATGGAGCAAATCAGAATAGTTTACCGGAAGGCGAAGTTCCCTGTCATACTGCAGCAGATAGTTCCGCAGGGGCGTTTGAATTACGTATGTAAGCTTCTTCTTCGAAGGGACGTCATCCCGGATATCTGGTGTTACATCGGCCATAAATAAAAGTAATAAAGTAAACCGGTATAACAACGAAAGCCCCGCTGAGTTCAGCAGGGCTCCATAATGTATTTACTAATTACTCAGCTGAAGCCGTTTCAGCAGGAATTACAGAAACATATGACTTATCGTCGCTTTTCTTTCTGAAAACTACTTTTCCATCAACCAAAGCAAATAAGGTATGATCTTTTCCTATTCCTACGTTCTTATCAGGATGGTGTTTGGTGCCACGCTGACGTACGATGATGTTTCCTGCGATCGCAGACTGACCACCAAAAATCTTGATACCTAAGCGCTTGCTGTGAGACTCTCTACCGTTCTTGGAACTACCGGCTCCTTTTTTATGTGCCATTGTATTTTATCTGTTATGAATTGACAGGCAATTCTGAAGTTTAACCTTAATTATATTGCGATATCAGTGATCTGGATCTTTGTGAACTGCTGACGGTGACCATTTTTCTTCTTGTAACCTTTTCTGCGTTTCTTTTTGAAAACGATCACTTTATCACCTTTTAAATGAGACACGATCTTAGCCGAAACTTTAGCGCCTTTAAGTGCATCAGCACCTACAGTAATGTTACTTCCGTTAGCAGCTAACAATACATTGTCAAATTCAATACTAGCGCCTTCATCTCCCTGTAAACGGTGTACAAAAAGATGCTGGTCTTTTGCAACTTTGAATTGCTGTCCTGCTATATTTACTATTGCGTACATTGTTAGTTATTTTAAATGAGGTGCAAATATAGGAAGAAAAGTCAAAAGTAAAAAGCAAAAAGTAGAAAGCATAAAGCCTAAAGCTAAAAGTGCCGGTTGCGTACCCATGACTGCCAGCTCCCAGCTCCAAAATCCAAACTCCCTCCTACTTCATCCGGTCTTCCGCGTCATGTATCGTCCTGCTCACTTCATCGATCAGCGATTTGGCGGCGTTTCTCAACTTTTCATTTTCAGAGTATCCGGCATCAAACAACATCGATTTACTCTTTTCCTTGTATTTGAATTCGAGATAATAATGCGGCGTTGCCCTTAAGGTATCTTTCCCTTCCAACTCCTCCGGCATGTTCCAGAAACCGAGCTCAGCAGCTTTGCGGTGCAGATATAGCAAGTCGTCCTTCCTGAGCTTCACGTTGGTCTTCACCAGCGAATCCCTGTCGTTTACATACTGGTAATGACCATTTTTTGAGTTATACTGATTCACCAAACTATCACCGAGGCCATATTTTAGCGTAATTGATTCAAAGTCAGCAAACCGGTACGGCGCATTCTTGATCATGATACTGTAATAATAAAAGCAGTACAGCAAAAACGGAACGGCAATACTGACCGCTAAAAAAATCTTCTTCCCCCTGTCACTCATTATCCCTTATTTATCCAATTATAGTTCAGTAATTTCTTTGTTTCCATGATCGGGATCAAACTCACCCTCCCATTTTGCAATAACGATGGTGGCAAGGCAGTTACCGATCACGTTCACTGAAGTTCTTGCCATATCCATCAACTCGTCAATTCCGAGAATGATAAATATCGGCCATACAGGCATTCCAAACGACGACGCCGTGCCCAATAATATTACTAACGAAGCTCTCGGAACGCCCGCTACGCCCTTACTGGTCAGCATCAGCGTAAAGACAATAAGCAGCTGTTGACCCAATGAAAGATCCATGCCAGCCGCCTGGGAAACAAAGATGGCGGCTAATGCCAGGTACAAGGTAGTACCATCCAGGTTGAAACTGTAACCGGTTGGCATCACAAAGGCAACGATCTTGCGCGGCACGCCAAGTCGCTCCATGTTCTCCATGGCACGTGGCAGCGCGGCCTCAGAACTTGTGGTAGCAAATGCAATCGATACCGGACCGGCGATCGCGTTAAGGAACTTCTTCACCGGCACCCCTGTGATCAGCGCTATCGGCAACAAAACACCGAACAGGAACACAAGTAAAGCGACATATAACGTGATTAGCAACTGGAACAGATTGATCAGGATACCAAGTCCCATATGTCCTACCGTATAGGCGATTGCAGCACCAACTCCTATAGGGGCAAAGTACATCACAATGTTTGTGAACTTGAACATCACCTCCGACAAGCTTTCTGTAGCTTTCAGCATCGGCATGCGCTTATCTTCGCGTACCATTGCCAGCGCAATACCGAAAATGATACTGAAAACGACGATTTGTAACACCTGACCCTCAGCTATAGACTTCGCAATATTCTCAGGAAAAACATGCAATATAATGTCGTTCAAGCTCTGAGGGGGTACTTCCGGAAGTTCTTCCTGGGCGCCGGAAGGCATATTAATCCCAACGCCGGCTTTTGAAAAATTGATAGCTGCTAAACCGATAAAAAGGGCTATGGTTGTAACCACTTCGAAGTAAACTAGTGATTTCCAGCCCATACGGCCCACCTGCTTAAGGTCAGAGTGACCCGCTATACCATAAACGAGGGTTGCAAAAAGTAATGGCGCAACGATCGTCTTGATCATTTTCAGAAACACCTTACTAAGTACCTGCAACTTCATGCCGATCTCCGGGAAGTCATGTCCGATCTCGGCACCAATTACCATCGAGATCAATATCCACGCCGTAAGTGACTTTTTTCTGAAACCATATACCAGCAAGCCGGCAATAGCCAGCCATCTCGAAAAGATTAAAGCCGTATCCGGTACCGGAATGATGTTATAATGATTTAAAAAAGTTAAAATTGCGGCTATTGAAATGGTGATAACCGGAGCAAAGGCCAGGTTTCTGAAACTCATCTACGTTAAGTTAGTGTATCGTTTTAGTTAGTGTATCCGGCAAAAGTAATTATTTAGATTTACGGTGCAAACGCGTGCAGCGATGAAAGGCGAGAAATTAATTAACATTAAAAAGGAATTGACAACTTACAGCGATAAGCAACTGACGGAGATTCTGCTGCGCCTCGCCAAATACAAAAAAGAGAATAAGGAGCTGTTATCGTATTTGCTGTACTATGCGGACGATCCGATGCGATACGCCGAAGCTCTGAAAGCTGAACTGACAACCGAATTTGAATCCCTTCAAAAGCATTACTACTACAGCACCAAAAGCCTGCGAAAGATATTGCGAACGGTTAACCGCCATATCAAATATACTGCCTCCAAACAGGTAGAAACCGATCTTTTGATCTGGTTTTGTCATAACTATCTTCAATATGCCGATCTTAAGACCTCCCACAATCCGTTACGAACGATCCTTACCCGGCAGCTTGAAAAGGTCGGCAAGTCGATCCCAAAGTTGCATGAAGACCTGCAGTTCGACTATCAGCAGGAGTACGATCATTTACTCGATGCGGCGGCGACAAGCATCCGATGGTTCCGTAAAAACGATCTGAAGCTGTAACATTGATACTACATTTCCATCTAAGTCACGAAAACACCCAAAGTGAATAAAGAAGTCCTGTTTAAAGACATTTTCAAGGCGAACACCAAAAAGATCTTTCACCTGTGTTACGGTTACACGGGTGATGAGGATATTGCCAATGATCTGATGCAGGAAACTTTTTTGAAAGTTTGGCAAAACCTGGAAAAATTCCGCAACCAGGCACTGATCTCTACCTGGATATACCGCATTGCCGTAAACACCTGTCTTTCTTATCTGAGGGTGGAAAAGCGCCAGGCGAAGGATGAACTGACCGACAATATCATCGAGACGCAGGCCGAGGAGGTCTCCGAAAAGAATGAACAGGTTGCGGCACTCTATAAATGCATTGCCAAACTGGAGGAAAATGAGCGTATCATTATCACCATGGTGCTGGATGAGGTACCCTATCCCGAGATCGCGGAGATCTCAGGAATTTCCGAAGGAAACCTGCGGGTGAAGATCCATCGTATTAAACACAAACTGACAGAACTCTATAACCAACATGAAAGATTTTGATGCACTGAAAGATATATGGAGTAACCAGGTTGAGCTCGCAAGGATCAACGCGGATGACATACTCAAGCTGGTTCGTCAGTCGAAACGCAGGCTTTCAGCAAAGCTGCTGTTTGAAGTAATAGCCATGGCAGTGGCAGTTCTGCTGTTGGTCTATACCTGGTTTACCATCGACTTCCGAATGTGGACGAGCCATGCAGCGTTAATTATTTTCATTGTCTGCTGTGTCTACGTCGTGTTTGCTCAGCTGAGAGATTATCGCCGCCTGATGGACAACTCACTTCTGCTGGATAAACCCAACGAATACATCGATTATCTGAAGTCGTATAAAAAGCACCGATATGTTCTAAACACCAAAAAATATCGCTCGTACACGCTGTTCTTCATTGCAGGATTTGCGTTTTTCTTTATTGAAATCTTTTTTGTGGCCTCCCTGTGGGTAACTATTCTCGGAATCAGCTTTACCGTTGCGTGGTTTCTCTTTTGTTATTTTATATTAATGAAATCCTATATCCGTAAAGAGGAACAGCGCCTGAATGAAATGATCGAAAACCTCGAAAGGCTTCAGAAGCAATTCAGCGAAGACGAAAGTCGTTAGAGGTTATTTGTTCTCTTCTTTTACCTCTTTTACAATAAAACTGTTGTTTCTCAGGCTGTATTCAAGTAGCTTTTTTCCCCCGCCGGGCTTGTTAGGTGCATCTGTCTCTTCATAAACGGGAAACTGACGTCTTAACTTGCCGTCGTTGATAAAAATAGAATCCTGCCCTTTGTAGCCTTTTTTAGAGGAAGTGCTTAGTCCGGGGAACGTCAGTTTCTGGGACGAACCGCTCTCGTTAAACTCGTACACATACATATTGAGATGCGACCCTTCGCCTTCTCCTTCGGCATGAATGAAGATCTCCGGATTACCATCCGAATCCATGTCCATGTTCCAGGCATCAACGATCTTTCCGTCGAGCTCGCCGGTGGTCGACCGATATTTAAGATTTGTGGAATCGGACCGAAGGATCATGAATGCACCGGTCGTTTCCGATCCGCGTCCCCAGCTCAGCACATCAAATGTTAGTCCGGGTCTTACTTCAATTGCCCGATGGTAACGAAACGGTTCTGTAATTGCCGTTGCGGTTGCCGCCGGATTTAATACGGGTTCGCTCTTTTTTTCGTCTGATGATGTACACCCCGCTAACAGAGCAGCCGAGAATAGTCCTATAACGCTAAATACTGTCGTTCTCATTCTGATAAAATCTATGATCAATTAAAAAGGCTGCCGACCGGAATTTCGGTTGCCTGTTGTCCTGCCTTACCCATGGAAACCCGCAATCCGGATTGTCCGCCCAGCTGGAAATAACGCAACTGGATCTTATGATACCCGGCGGCCAGTCTGACAGCACCCGTTAATCCGAAGGATGTATGCCGGCCATCATTATCAACAACAACCGTATTATCTATCAATAGTTGCGTTCCATCATCGGATGTGGTCCGGAATGTGTAGATGGCAGTTTCCGGAATTCGGATATAACCGTCGAAAACCAGACCATAACTTCGGGCCTTATCCCTCCCTTTTACAAGATCAATGGAAGCGACCGTTCCCGTTTCGGTCGCCCGGCCAGGATCGATCGAAGATGCCAGATCGAATTCACCCGGTACGTAGTAATACTTCAACCCTTTGTTTACGGGCGAAGCATCAACGGCCGGCAGCGGTGCTGCATTTCTTACGATAGTAGTGGTCACCGCGCTTCGTTTACCGGACGGTGTTACTACTATCGTCCTGACCAAACGCTTCTCCCCTTCAGGCACGACGATCTGAACCGGGTTCTCATATACCAGGTCGGTTTCGCGGGGCGTATAACCATCAATGGTGTAATAGATCTTAGCACCCTGAACCGGCGACCTGACGTTCAGTGTGTAAGCAGAACCTATGATCGTTGTATCAATGGCTCCGATCGCAGTCGGCACACGATAAAGTGTGGTCGTTTGATCTAATTTTGCCAGGTGCCTGGCAACCCTTTGTTGTGAAAAACCTGTATAGTCTTTGCGGTATACCGGCGTCCATGCGATCTCAGACAAGGCGTACAGCCTCGGAAACAACATATACTCTATCTTTTGAGATGTCTTTATGTACTCGGTCCACAAATTCGCCTGAACACCTATGATATGTTTCTGAAATTCGGGAGCAAGGTCAGCAGGCGTCGGATTATACCGGTAAACACTTTCGAGGGTCGACAAACCATGGATAGCAAGGGGCTCCTGAACAGGGTTTCCCTGGAAGTGGTCGAAATACATCGTTTCTCCGGGAGTCATGATCGCGTCATGCTTCATTTTTGCCGCTTCAATGCCGCCCTTCACGCCCTGCCAGCTCATCACCGTTGCATTAGGCGCCAATCCGCCTTCCAGGATCTCATTCCAGCCGATAATCTTTCTCCCTTTCGAGTTCACAAATCGTTCGATCCGTTGAATAAAGTATGACTGGAGCTGATGCTCGTCCTTCAGTTTATTGTCACGGATGCGCTTCTGACAGAACTTGCAGGTCTTCCATCTGGTCTTCGGAGCCTCGTCACCTCCGATATGAATATACTGGCTCGGGAAGAGTTCAATTACCTCGGTCAGTACATCCTCAAGAAAATTAAAGGTATTGTCTTTACCGGCGCAGAAGATATCGTGGAATATGCCCCACTTCTCTTCGACCTTATAAGGCCCCGGATCAGTTCCGCACCCCAGCTCAGGGTAAGCGGTCAGCGCAGCCACTGAATGGCCGGGCATTTCGATCTCCGGAATCACGTTAACGAACCTCGAGGCAGCATAAGAAACAACATCCTTTACTTCCGCCTGAGTATAGAATCCTCCATAAGGCACATTATCGAAATACTGCGGCATGCGATCGTGGTAGTGGCCGATCAGCGTTTGTGCACGATACCCGCCCACCTGAGTAAGTTTCGGGTATTTTTTTATCTCGATCCGCCATCCCTGATCGTCAGTTAAATGCCAGTGAAACGTATTGAGTTTGTATTGTGCGATCAGATCAATATATTTCTTCAGAAATGAGACCGGGAACATATGACGCGTGACATCCAGATGGAGGCCCCGATACTTATAGCGTGGTTCATCCTCGATCTGGGCGCAGGCGATCGTTGGCGCAGCAACTTTTTGTACAGGCAGCATCTGCAGGAGACTTTGCATGCCATAGAACAATCCGGCACCTTTACCCGAGACATTGATCTGGTCTGGCGTTATCACCAGGGAATAACCCTCCGGATTTGCCGCATTATAGTCCGCCGACGAAAACCGTATCAGGCTTTTGGGGGCTTTGACAAAGGCTTTTGCAACGGGCAGATCAAGAGAAAACTGATCGCGAAGAAAGTCGTGAAACAATTCGGCCACCTTTCGGTCGGTCTCAGTTTCGTACATGATAGCACTTTCACCGCCAAAGGCAAAGTGACCGGTAATTACTTTGATTGATTTCGGAGCAGGGATGATTCCCAGACCGGGATCCGCCGTCTGAGCAAAGCTTCGGTTAAAAAATATCAGCGCAGCAGCTGTGAGACAAATTAGTTTCCTTGTCATTGGGGTACATGCAGATTGATCTGCCAAATCTAAAAAAATTACACATTACCGGATGACAAAGACCGTTACCGGAACCTTATTCCCACTTTTTTTCCGGAAATATTCTCGAGCATTGGTTTAAAAATGAGAAGGGCATTGTCTTGTGTCACTTTCAGGATACCCATGTCCATAGCATTTTCCAGTATCTTTTGCTCGGCAACTTTATAGATGTCTTCTACCATCACCTGTGCATCGCTGGGAAACCATGCTCCGGAAACATCATATACCCGTGAACGTTTATGATCGAGTTTTGTATAGCAGATCTCAGGTTTTGGCAAAAAGACTGTGACAGAATCGCCGGTAGTTACCACATCTTCTTTATGTACTTTGGTGAGGTCGATACAGCCGGCAACCGCTCCTGCTGCAATAAAAAGGATCCTTTGATCAGGTAGAAATGATCGGATCTCTTTCTTTTCCAGGACATCTTTCATATTGTATTTAACCAGATGCAGCTTACCCATGTTAGTGATCTTTTCAACCATTACATCTTCATTCAGCTCTGTTCTGGTAACAAAAAACTCCCTTTTGAAATAGAAGAACATAAACACGAGGACGGCCAGCACCAGGGCTGTCAAAACAACGGGAAGCGACGTACGGGCACGGATATCTGACCTTACCATAGGATCGAAAATGAATAACGATGCCTCCGAATGATCGGAGGCATTCCTTTACGGCTGAGGTTCGGCAACGGCACCCTTGGCAGGTTTAGCATTTTTATGGGGCCGTCTCTTTCCGAAACTTTTGTTGGTGATCTTGCCTTTCTTTGATTTTTTATCGCCTTTACCCATAGTGTTGAATTTAAAAAAACAACACAATGAGTGTAAAAAAGGTTCGGCTATTGCTCTAAAACATCTTCCTTTGCAGCCAGGTAACGCTCTGCCTCGAGGGCAGCCATACAGCCTGTTCCCGCAGCTGTTACCGCCTGGCGATAGATTTTATCCTGTGCATCTCCACATGCAAAAACACCTTCAATATTGGTTTGGGCAGTACCTGCTTTGGTGACCAGGTAACCGGTCTCGTCCATATCTAACCAGCCTTTGAATATATCCGTATTGGGTTTGTGTCCGATAGCTACGAAAAATCCGGTAACTGGAATATCCTGTTCTTCATGGGTAGTATTGTTCAATACTTTTATGGCGGTTACATTTTGTCCGTCGCCCAGGATCTCTTTAGTTTCAGTATTATAATGGATCTCTATGTTTTTTGTATTCAGTACCCGGTTCGCCATGGCCTTTGATGCCCTGAACTCGTCGCGACGCACCAGCATGTGCACTTTATTGCAGAGTTTTGCGAGATACGTTGCTTCCTCTGCCGCTGTATCACCGGCGCCTACAATTGCCACGTCCTGTCCTTTGAAGAAGAACCCGTCACAAACGGCACAGGCCGAAACACCAAAGCCATTATACTTCTGTTCACTTTCCAGACCCAGCCATTTTGCAGAAGCACCCGTTGCCACTATTACCGTATCTGCAGTGACGGTCTTATGCTCATCGATCACCACCTTGTGAGAAGGACCGGAAAAATCAACCGAGGTAACATAACCAAAGCGGATCTCGGTGCCAAAGCGTTCCGCCTGTTTCCGCAGATCTTCCATCATTTCCGGGCCCAGTATTCCTTCCGGATATCCAGGGAAGTTTTCTACGTCAGTAGTTTGGGTCAACTGCCCTCCCGGAACAATACCGGTATATAAAACCGGCTTCAGGTCTGCCCGTGCTGCATAGATAGCAGCCGTATATCCGGCGGGACCGGAGCCTATTATTAAACAACTTACATGTTCTGTTTCTTGTGACATTCTCTTTTAATTGGTGTCCAAAATTAATGCTTTGCTTATGGATGAGCAATATACAAATGTCTGTTTCATCTCATAGTACACTCACTGGTTCCCGGTTAGTTCTGAAAGGGGCATCGTTTGGCAAAATGGCCATCCAGCCAAAGCCCGACGAAATATAACAAAATCGGGGGTCCCGGGCTATTTATAGAACCGCACGTTGAAAAACAGCGGTACTGTCAAATAAGTTGTCCGCTGCATCCACCAGAAAGAAGATCGAAGCATCAGGCACTCAGGATGATATCCGCAGGCTCGGCGTTACTTCCGTTCAGGAGATCTGAAGATTTCCATAAAGAAAAGAGGGCCAGGGACCGCAGAATGCAGTTATCTGCGGTTTCGGGATAATATTTTGCAAACTTTTGCATCTTTTTTTGTTAAAGTAAACAGAATCAATGCATTTAATAAATATATTTATCTCAGAAACCAGAAAACCAATCAGATGAAGAAACTTGTACTTACTGCATTTTCGTTGCTGGCAACATGGACACTGCATGCGCAAGATGCCCCTAAACGCGAGTTACGCGGAGTTTGGATCAGCACCCACGTGAGCCTGGACTGGCCAAACCGAACGCACTCCCCCGCACAACAGCGAACGGCTCTAAACACTATTCTGGACCATAATAAGGCCACGGGAATAAATTCTGTTTATTTCCAGGTCCGGAGTCAGGCGGACGCCATGTATCCCAGTACGCTGGAACCATGGTCGTATTACCTGACGAACAATCAGGGTTCCGCCCCAAGTCCCCTATGGGATCCGCTTCAGTTCGCCATTGAAGAAACCCGGAAAAGAGGCATGGAATTCCATGCCTGGATCAACCCCTACCGGGCAGTGGCGACGTTGTCAAACGCCGGCAACCCGGCGATGTATGATGAAACACATGTGTCCAAAACCCATCCGGAGTGGCTGTTAACGGTAGGAACGGTGCAGATCCTCAACCCCGGGCTACCGGAGGTCCGTGACCATGTTACTAACGTAATAGTGGATATCGTTAAGCGGTATGACGTGGATGGCATTCACTTTGATGATTATTTTTACCCGAACGGCACTACAGGCGATGATGCCGCCTACAACGCCGACCCCAGAGGATTTCCGGCTACCAGCGCCGGCCGGGCTGACTGGCGCCGTGACAACATCAATATGTTGATTAAGCGGGTTAACGACAGCATTAATGCCATCAAGCCCTGGGTAAAGTTTGGCATCTCGCCATCCGGAATTTATCGGAGCAGTACAAATCCTGAAATTGGATCACCTACGTCAGCCGGAGCGCTCCAGCATTACAGCGCCATGTTTGCCGATACACGGAAGTGGCTTAATGAGGGTTGGGTAGATTACCTGATGCCCCAGGTATACTGGTATATGGGACAACGCGGGTCGGACTACAGTTTGCTGGTTCCATGGTGGAATAATAATGCTTTCGGCCGTCATATTTACATCGGGATGGCGAATTATAAGGTCAATACAACGGGCTGGTCCAGCCGCAGCGAGATCCCTAATCAGGTACGGTTAAACAGAAACCATGCAAATGTTTACGGGCAGGTTCATTTCCGCCATGCATTTTTAGTTGCTAATCCTTTAAATCACCGCGATTCGCTAAGGTTACGGTTTTATAATAAGCCGGCACTTCTGCCCGCCATGTCATGGAAGGACAGCATAGCGCCTGATGCACCTGCTGATGTGGTTCTTACACGAAACAGCAACACTTCTGTAACACTGACATGGAGCGGTACCGGCGAAACGTCGGACGAATTCCAGAAAGTAAGAGGTTATGTGATCTACCGGTCCGGCACGCCGGATATCGATACTGAGAATGCCAATAACATTCATGCCATCACTAACGGTGATGGCAATACATTTACAGACAACTCGCTGTCCGACGGCACTACCTATTACTATACGGTAACATCCCTCGATCGCCTGCATAATGAAAGTTCGCCGTCAGCCATCGTAAGCAGCGACAATATTAAACCAACCATCATAACACAAAATATCACACGGACGCTCGGTAACGGTGTGGTAAACATCACTGCTTCCGATATCGATAACGGATCATCCGATAACTGGGGGATCGCCTCGATGAGCCTTAGCAAGACAGCGTTCGCATGCACGGATATTGGTAAAAATACCGTAACGCTGATCGTGACCGACAAGGCCGGAAACATTGACTCAGCCAGCGCCGTAGTTACCATAACAGGCACATTGCCGGAGCCCGTGATAGCAGTTAGTAGAACAGACAACACATTTACCGGGTTGCCCGCTAATACAATCGCACTGGGGTACGGAGCGCAGAGCCTTAACCTGGTCGCCTCGAACAACACTTCAGGCAACAGCGCCACCACATATTCATGGAGCCCTGCCGACGGCCTGACGGCAACCGGCAATGCAACTACAACGTTCACACCGTCTGTTGCAGGTGAATACACTTTTACAGTAGAAGCGACGAATGAATTTGGCTGCAGAACCACTGCGTCCGTTTCGATCAATGTAATTGATGCCCGATGCGGCGATAAAGTTTTGGTGTGCCATGCGACAGGAAGCACCTTAAATCCATCCGGCCCGGTCTGCATTTCCGAGAACGCCGTTCAGGCACATTTGAGAAAAGGGGGAACACTGGGCGACTGCGGTAACGAAGGCCAGGCAGCTTCGGCCACAGCTAAAAGTGAGGTCGCAGAAAACACAATATCAGTGCTTAAAGCTTATCCAAATCCGTCAACGACGCAAACGACACTTTCATTTACACTTGAAAATAAGGAAAGATCTGTGGTGCTTGAGATCTTTGACATGAGCGGCCAGCGCCTGAGCAAAGTCTACGAGGGCCATGCTGAGGCTAATAAGATATATAGCTTTCCGGTGGATATCAGCGGATTCCACGGACAGTTTTTTAATGCCCGTTTAACCTCCAGCGACAAAGTGTACCACTTCCGAATTGTTAAGGAGTAACCTGATCTGTGATCCTTAAAAAAGCACCCGCCAAGGGTGCTTTTTTATTTCAAGGGACTCAACGCTTTAAACACCCGCATCAAAAAATACAGATTCCTGCATTCCAGCCGATCCAGCCCTTTTTACTGCCTAACTGATGGTGTTTTCGGGGCGCTATTTCAGTTTTGTAACCTGCGACCGCCACGCTCGTTTTATTACCGGTGAGGATATTGTATGATGGTCCGGCAAACAACGTAAATGACTTCATCAACTGCCATTGCAGATTGCTTTCAACTTTGTTCAACAAATTGATCTGCTCAAAGTCGCCCCGATACAGGTACTTTGATGATAGCTCTGCAGACACAGAAAATGCGGCACTAACGTTAAAATCATGACCTAATCCCAATCCGGCACCGTAAATTCTTTGCGCTTTGGAAACGTTCATTCCGCCGGCTATGATAGTGTAAAGTTTAGCATTTCCTGTCTTGAAGCTCAGATTGGTGTTCATGACCTCGGTCGATGAAAGTACCAGCTTGTGATATCCCTTTCTGACCCAATTGAACAATCCGATGCTATAGCCGGAAGATGTATCCGCCAGGTTGACCAGACCAATCTGCAGCCCATTCTGAACTTTTGATGCATTTATTAACCCTATCTGGGTTCCTTTCAAACCTGCCCTGCTGACATTCATGATGCCGGCAAGCTGAATACCGTTTATATCAGCAACGCTTATATTAGCAATACCTGCGATCTGTCCTCCTGAATGCGTGCTATTTGTAAAGTTGGAAACGCCGGCGATCTGAACCCCATTCAGGCTGTCTGCTTTATTGGCGACACCGGCGATCTGCACACCCGTCGCGCTCTCTTTAACCGTATTGATTACGCCGCCGACCTGAACACCCGTAACCTCTCCTAACACGGTATTAACAAGACCACCTACCTGAACGCCATGCACCGATCCCCCTACCATATTGGTCAGACCCGCGACCTGAACATATTGCATACTGCCCTTGTTGATATTGAACAGTCCCGCCAATTCAACACCATTCACTCCGGCAGTATAACCTCCAAGAACGTTAAGGGACGCTTTGTTTACTACTGATGAGCTCATCATCCCGTGGGAACTCAATCCGGGTGTCAGCGATGCCTGAAACGGCGTATTAGCAAGAAAATCTGGAATATTCAAGCTCTGGATCCGCTGTCGCGACGACAAAAGGAATCGGCCAAGGCCCGCCTTTTCAACAAGTCCGGAGAGCTCATTTCCCACCCGTGAACCAGCGGAATCTACATACCCCTCAGGCTTGATCGTAATATCTGCAAGGAACATTACCGTTGTATCGCGATAATTTTCACGGCTTGCCGACAAGATCACCAATTGATGCGTGCCGCGGAAGCGCAGTTCGAAATATCCATCTTCATCCGTGAACGCGGACTTGAGCAGGCGCTTCTCGTAGACGCTGGCGTCTTGAACGGGCTTACCGGTTTTTTCGTCAGTAACGTATCCGCTTATCCGGTATTCCCGTTTACTGTTTTTTATCATTGCCGGTGTGATGGAAAACCGATGAAAGGCCGGACGGATAATAAGATAGCCGGCGCTTTCACGATACTCGAACCGCGGTCCGAGCAACCGATCGAGTATTTCTTTGATAGGGGTGTTTTTAGCGCTGACGGAGACGATACTGTCGCCAGGTATCACATCGGGGCTGTAAGAGAAATAGAAATTTCCTTTCCCCGCTATCCCATCAAGAACATCTTTGAGCCGCGCATTCTTCACTTCAACATCAAGCGGCTTGTACAGATAACGGGTACGGCGGACCAACTCCTGCGCGTCGAGTTTCATCGATGACAGCAGGAAGAGAAACAAGATCATGGGCCTCGCGTTCATTACTTATCTGATCCGGTGTATTTAATTATCTAATAATAATGCGACCGTTCCTTTTCTCTACCGTAACCTCAAAGGTCACGGCGATCACCTGTAGAATCTCATCCAGCGAGCCTTCTTTAAAGGTTGTAGACAGCTTCTTTTCTTTCAGTTCCCTGCTGGCTATTACAATATCTGAATGATAGGCTTCGTTCAGGATCTCGACCACCCGCCATAACGGCAAGTTATCTATAACGAATTGTTTGCTGCGATAGTAATTGTGGAGATTGTCGGTCACCCGTTCCTTCACCAGTCCGGCATCCCGGCTATTTATGCTGACCTTTTCCTTTGCCCGTAATACCACCGAACTGTTATCCTTTGTAACCTTCACCACCCCGGTTTCAACGATAACTTCCGTTTCCTGTTCGGCATGGCGCACATTGAAAGTCGTGCCGATAACGGTTACCATAATATCGTCGGCACTGATCACAAACGGCTTTGCTTTGTCTGGTTTCACATTAAAGAACACTTCACCGCGCTTTAACTCCACGGCCCTCGTGCCTTCAGAAAATTCATCAGGATAAGCAAGAACAGAGTTTTTATTAAGGGTCACTTCCGTACCATCGGGCAGGATGCCAGTTTTTACTTCTGCGGCAGTGGCCAGCTGAGTGTTACCGGTTCGCATATAGGAGTCCACCGACCAGATCCCTATTACAAGAATAAGTACTGCCGCAGCCACTCTGAGCCAGCTGCTGCGATTTACAAGAGGTCTTATGACGGTTCGTTGCGAACGCGACCCGTCCCTCCTTTCCATGAACCTCTCCCATGCCGCATTCTCGTCAACGGAACTTTGGGATGCCAGAGCCTTGCTCGTGTCCCAAAGGGTTTTAAGATCTGTAAGCTGCTTCGTGTTGCGCGAATCGGCCGCAAGCCATTCATTGACCCGCTGATCTTCTTCGGAGTCCGTTTCCCGCAACAAGAATTTTATGAGTAACTCGTCTTTCATTGCTGTCATTCTCATTTGAACCTTTCCGGCATTAACAACATGAAGATGAGCGGTAAAAAATCGACCAGCTTCAGACGCAGCAGCTTTAAAGCTTTTCCCATTTGCTTTTCCACCGTTTTAACTGAAAGCCCAAGCTTCTCGGCAATTTCCCTGTACTTAAGCTCCTCGAACCGACTCATCTGGAAGATCGTAAGACACTGTTCGGGAAGTTCGGCAAGGGCATTCCGCAGGCGGGCCTCAAGGTCCTTATATTCCGCTTGAATAAACTGGTGATGCTCGGCTTTCATTGCATAAACCGCATGATCTTCATAACCGGCCCTAACTTTCAAATGCTTAAGGTAATTGAGACAATCATTATGTATGCACTTGTATAAAAAAGCTTTCACCGATGTTTGGATATTCGAAAGTCCGCCTCTTTCCCACAATTTCAGAAACATTTGTTGCACCAGATCTTCGGCTAGCTCCTCATCTTTTACCATAACAGCCGCATAGGCATGAAGCGACCTGAAATGTTCTTTGAACACTCTCTCAAACGAGGCTTCCTCCCTGTTTATCTGTGGCGGTGCGGTTCCTGTGCTGGGTAATTCCACTTGTTGAATTAGCCGCCAAATATATCTCTTTTATCTTTTAGTTAATAATATCGTTCTGTACAGGTAAAGAGCCGGCTCATCGCCGGCTTTCTGAATTTACATTCTTTGAAGGTTCCCCGAACCACTGATCTTTTCGTCAATAACCGGATTACCCCGATAATATACGTCGCCACTTCCACTTATCCGCACTTTCAAATGATCCATTGCGGTCACCCAGACATCTCCGCTTCCGGAAACGGTCACGTGAGCGGATTTCGAAACAAGGTCAGCTAACCTGGCTTTTCCGGAACCGGAAATATTGATTGAAAGTTCATCGCATTCAAATTCATCGCGCACTTCAACATTGCCGGAACCGCTGATCCTGGCTTCAAAGGAATTTGTCGGCTGAAACTCTCCTTCAATGGTTACCTTCCCGCTTCCGCTGAGTGATACGTCGCTTATCGCCGGCATGGTAACGAAGATCTCAATATCGTTCCGGCGGACATTCCAAACGTTATCGTAACCCAGCTCAAGCCTGTTGTTGCGAACCCTGGTTTCAAAACGCGGTATCAGATTGGAAGAACCTCTTAGTTCCACCTTGAAGGATGTTCCGTATTTAACGTGAATTTTATTGGACCCGCTGCTGTGGATGCCGGTAAATCCTGAAACGTTTCGCATTTCCGATACAACATCGCCATTACCTGTCAAACGTTCTTTAGTGCATGCGAGAGAGATAAAACCTATCAACGCAACGAATAGTAGCTGTTTCATTTTAAATTTATTGAATTTGATAAAAGATTATTGATTTTGATAAAAGATTACTGATCAGAGCAGAGCGATCAAAGCAGAAAGTGCATACCTGCAGTATACCCGATGTATATTCCCCCGAAATAATCGTTTCTGTTAGTCCACTCGGAAATATAATCGGCAGTTAGATAACGCCCTCTTGAAGTATTGGTATTAACCCAGTTGAATGCCGGTCCGCCATAGACCTCAACAGATCTGCCCAGCTTAAGCGCCGGCAACAGACGGAATGACGATTTAAAATATTCCCCTGCCCTAAAATCTTCAAGCATGAGAGTAGTGAGCTCGGTATTGATCCGAAGGGAGTTTGCCAATTTAAAATGAGCGCCCAACCCCGCTTCAAAAGCGTATAGCCCATCCTCCGGATCGTTAAAGTTATACCCACCGCCTATAATTCCATACAAATTCTTGCCGCCCGAACGAAAAGCCAGAACAGACGTCGAGTTCTCATCAATGCTCAATCCGATGCTTTTTTCGCCATTTTTAACAATATTGATTATTCCTACCGGATAGTCGCTGCTGTCGGCCACATTGATGAAGCCGGCAATCTGGGCTCCTTTGACCTTCTTCGCCACATTAATAAAGCCCGCAAACTGCGACCCGTTGATGTCGTTTGCCTTATTCATGAAACCGGCAAACTGCGAGCCGTGCGACTGCTTACCGGTGATATTGGCAAAACCGGCGAACTGGGAGCCTTCTACCTGTTTTGAAGTATTGATGAAACCGGCAAATTGAGAACCTATAACTTCATTGGCAACATTGGAGAAGCCCGCAAACTGGAAGCCTCTTATATCGGTTGACCGATTTAAAAAGCCGGCAAACTGAACACCGTTAACTGCCTTTCGGGCAAGGTTGCTGAACCCGGCAAACTGCAATCCGGCGCCGGCACTATAGGTATTTGCAAATCCTGCAAAAAGGAGTCCTTCTGAGTTTTCACCCAAATGGTTCGAAAAGCCGGCGAACTGCACCCCGGAGGCGCCTTGCCTGATAATATTAGAAACGCCGGCGAATGCGAACGACTGTTCGGCGGCCGATACTCCGGAGATCAGGTTTAATGAAAAGACATTGGTATCTGCGGCGGCATGAACGCCATTCGTGCTGATGGGGTACACTAATCCGATGTTCACCTTGTCGGTGTGTACAGTCTGCGCTGTAGTTTTTGATGCAATAGTTGAAAGCGAGAAGAGAGCGGCAAAAATTGTCTTAAGAGTTGTATTAGTATTATTCATCGTTGTTATTTTAGATTAAGACAACGATGATGGCCTTTACCCTCCCAGAAAAATAAAAAAAGTTTGCCTGTCCGTTTTACAGGTCGTCAGCGCCATGACCGCCAGCACAATTCAGACAGCCGTTTGCATAGGCATCATACTCATCATATGCGGCTCCCGGCTTACCGAATAGTGTAATAATGCGGTCGATCCTCACCCTGCTGTTGTCATCGAGATGAATGAAAACTCCCCTACCAGGAGTCTCTTCCATACTAATAATTCTCCCTTCGGCAGAAACAACGTTTCCTTCATGATCAAAATAAAAGATCTTGCCCCCTGGACGCCTTTTCTATTTCATCTCCGATCACTTCACGGTAAACCCATGGTACGGGAAGATATGCGGTAGTCATAGTAATATGTTACCGCAAATATCGTTCCCTTCAGCGTTACACCGGCTCGTTCTCCGGGTGGTAAGCTTCCCTGAAGACGCGGACCATGTAAGCGGGGACACGGCCCCTCGCAAACACACTATGCATAGCCAGTAACTGGCACATCATCAGCCGGATCTCTGGTGATAACGGCTTCACCACCGGACGGTTAGGATCCTTTGTGCCGTTTTGGACAGAAACTGTTTTACAAATATTCTCCATGCGAGCGTCTTAGTGAGAGTATACAAGTTAAAAATGACAACAAAAGGCCTTTAGAATTGTCGCGGACAATATATTACTCAGGCCGGGAACCCGGGACAACAGAGTGAGAAGCAATGCCAGAACAGTACGGTTACCGGCGTGGCTTGAACGTGAAAAAATCAATAATCTTTATTTTTGAGCCATTTCTATATCTTTGGCCCGAAAAAAATATTAATTATGGAAAAATTTTCGAAGATCAAAGAGGTTCTTGCTTCCGTAGAAGCAGACGTTGAGAAGTTTTACAGCGCAGGAAATGGTGCGGCAGGAACTCGTGTTCGTAAAGCAATGCAGGACCTTAAAGTTTTAGCGCAGGACATCAGAACTGAAGTAACTGAGCTAAAAAACAAAGAAAAATAATTTTCTTTCAATGTTTTGGGAAGCCTGCCATACGGCAGGCTTTTTCGTTTCACCTCCCTTTATTCGCTTTTAATACGCGAATGAAATTCTCGCCCAGTATTTTATTGATCGTTTTAGCGGAATAGCCTCTTTCCAAAAGAGCCGCGGTAATAACAGGGTATCCGGTTACATCGTCCAATTGCTTCGGATATGATTCGGCCCCATCATAGTCCGCACCCAGGCCCACATGATCTTCACCCATTACCTTCACCATGTGATCGATATGATCGATGAGCAGTGAAAGCGGCGCCCGCATATCTTCGACTTCGCTTTTATATTTGTTATAGATCTCGGCCTGGGCCTTATATTTACTATCATACTGCTTTGTAAGTGTCTCCATTTCTGCCGCGTGTCGTTTCAGGAAATCCGCCTGTTTCCTGCTGTAGGTGCTATCAAGAAACCCAGTGTAAAAGTTCACAAACACCACACCCCCGTTCTTTGCGATCGCCCTGAGCTGATCATCCTTCAGATTTCGCGAATGGGTGTTGAACTTGTATGCGGAGCTGTGTGAAGCGATCACCGGCTTATCAGAGGCGGCGATAGCGTCATAAAATGTCGCTTCGCCGACATGTGACAGATCGACCATCACGCCGAGTTCATTCATCCTCCTGATGATCTCTTTGCCCTGTCCGGTCAATCCTTTTTGCTTCAATTGCTCCTTCCGGGATGTTTCATCCGCGGCCGAAGTTGCCCAGTGTGTACTGTTATTCCAGGTAAGGGTCATGTAGATCATTCCACGATTTGCGAGGCTGTCCAGATAGTCCATACGGCCTTCGATCATATGCCCTCCTTCCACGCCGATCATGGCCGCCATCTGTCCCTTTTTTACCGCGGAACGCAGCTGCGATGCATTGGTAACAAGCGCGATCTTTGAGGGATAACGCCTGATGAGCGAATTGAGTGAATCAATTTCCCGGATAGCCCTTTTAAAGCCATGACGCTCGTCACACCAAATAGAAAAAACCTGCGCATCAAGACCGCCTTCCCTTGCTCTAACGAGATCGAAATTGCCGGCAGACTGACGTTTACCGATGTCTATGCCCGAGCTGATCTGGTCGGAAAGAATGTCACCATGCGTGTCAATAACGATGGCCTTCTGATGAATTTTCTTTGCGTCCTGAGCCATTGTACAAAGGCTGCCCAGGATAAAAAGGCCCGCGAGAATCTCTCTTTTCATAATGTTCAGGTTTGAATTATTCCAACGTTAAAAGGTTTGGTAATCGGCGACTGGTTAGCTGCTTCAATGCCCATGGAGATCACCTTCCTCGTTTCCAGAGGATCAATGATACCATCTACCCAAAGCCGTGATGCCGCATAGTACGGGGCAGTTTGGTCGTTGTAGGTATCGGTGATCTTTCTCAGCAGTTCTTCTTCCTTTTCTTTTGTAATCTCTTCTCCTTTGGCTCTCATGGTCGACTCCTGGATCTGAAGCAGCGTTTTAGCGGCCTGGGAGCCGCCCATTACGGCGATCTTTGCTGATGGCCAGGCAAAGATCAGCCGGGGATCATAAGCTTTGCCGCACATGGCATAGTTTCCGGCGCCATAAGAATTGCCAATAATGATCGTGAACTTAGGAACAACGGAATTTGAAACGGCGTTGACCATTTTTGCACCATCTTTTATGATGCCCCCATGCTCGGAGCGGCTCCCTACCATGAAGCCGGTTACATCCTGAAGAAACACTAAAGGGATCTTCTTCTGATTGCAGTTCATGATAAAGCGTGCTGCTTTATCGGCAGAATCAGAATAGATAACACCACCAAAC
>DASWXL010000218.1:0-38992 GCA_036405495.1 Sphingobacteriaceae bacterium
GGTCGAAATCGTCGCCGCCCAGATATGTATCGCCGTGAGTAGCGAGGACCTCAAATATGCCGTTCTGAATTCGCAGAATAGAAACGTCGAACGTACCGCCGCCAAGGTCGTAGACAGCGATTGTCTTCTCCTCATCAGCGCTCAGCCCCATGCCATAAGCCAGACTCGCTGCTGTCGGTTCGTTCACGATGCGCAAAACATCCAGACCGGCGAGTTTGCCGGCATCCCGGGTAGCCTGACGCTGGCTGTCATTAAAATAAGCTGGTACGGTAATGACGGCCCGGTTCACCGGTGTCTTCAATGCATGTTCTGCCCGTTCTTTCAGCTCTTTTAGGATTAGTCCCGACAATTCGATTGGCGTATAGAATTTATCACCTACATTGATCTTTACCAGACTTTCGGTGTTATCGTCGATGATCTTGTAAGAAAAAAAATTCTTATGGCTTTCTACATCATGGTATGAGCGTCCGAGCAAGCGCTTAACAGAGAAAATGGTATTTTCCGGATCAGTGATCAGAAAGCTTTTTGCTTCGTTTCCAACCGTAATACCCCCTGTCTTGTCGAAGTGAATAACGGAAGGGACCAAAACGCCTTTTCCGGTGTCGTTGATGACCTGCGGGTGTTTATCAGGATTGATGAAAGCGACCAGGCTGTTGGTGGTACCCAGATCAATTCCTACAATAATATCTTCTTTCTGAAGCGAACCTGTTGCCAGGTTAATGGAGACTTTAGCCATGATATAATACTAACCGTGGCAAATGTATGCAGTTTTTAAGGAAGGTGTGTCGGGAGCGAGTAAGTTTTGAGTCTTCAGTTTTGAGTTGCTTTAATCCCTCACTGTACGGAGATACGTTTTACAACCGTCTCGTTTCCGACGATCAGCCGGACAAAATAAAAGCCGCTGCTCAAACGCGATGAGATTTCAAATGAGGGATTCTTTTCGCCCGCCGATTGTTTCTGCGATAATAGGGTGGCTACTTCATTTCCTAACACATCCATTATTTTGATCGTAACATTAGATTCCCTGGTCACCTGATAACTCAGGTTTAACTGATCAGCCACAGGATTTGGATAAACCTTGACATTGTTCAGTACTTTTTCCGGCTGACCATTTTTCAGGTTACCGGAAGAGTTCATAGTCTTGTTCAGATTGGGTTTGAAGGGAACCACCTTTATCCCAATGCCGTTTTTCAAAATCGCCGGCTTGTTAGGACGGGTATCGGTGATCTTGGCTCGGGAATTCTTAGTGGTGTCAACGAGCGAAGTACCGCGGTCGGCGTACGAAAGATCAGCCTTAACGACCAAAGTGCAGAAGAAAATAGCAGCTGGAAGTATTGTGTAAAGTTTTCTCATTCGGGGGCCCCTCAAAACAAAAGTATTAATAAATCTTTATTACCAACAGTTAAATAATCAACAATTTACGTATTTAACATATTTTAACACTCATGTGTCACGAATACAATAATGATACCACGTCAGATATAAAAAATTGATTGTTTAATAGTGTGGGATAACCTACTTTTGTGACCTTATTTTGACATTGTGGCGAATCACAGGGATCTTAACCGGCTAAGTACTGCAGGCCTGTTAATTAGCTTAGGGATAATTTATGGCGATATCGGAACCTCGCCGCTGTACGTTTTTAAGGCTATAGTTGGCGATAGAATAATTACAACAGACCTTATACTCGGTGGTCTGTCATGTATTTTCTGGACCCTTACTCTACAGACAACGATCAAATATGTGCTGATCACGCTGCGGGCCGATAACAAGGGTGAGGGCGGTATTTTTTCCCTTTTCTCACTCGTACGCAGAAAGGCGAAGTGGCTGGTCTTTCCGGCCATGATCGGCGGCTCTTCGCTGCTTGCAGACGGGATGATCACTCCGCCGATCACGGTATCTGCAGCTATAGAAGGACTTGAGATCTTTTATCCGGGTTTGCCTACAGTTCCGATTGTTCTGGCGATTATTTCCCTGCTGTTTATCATCCAGCAGTTTGGAACTTCAATGGTTGGACGCGCTTTCGGTCCGATCATGTTTGTATGGTTCACCACAATGGCAGTGCTTGGCCTGAGTTACATTTTTGAATTTCCGGAAATATTCAAGGCGATCAATCCGTATTATGCCTATCACATTATCAGCACCAGTCCGGCAGCGCTTCTGATCATTGGTGCGGTATTCCTTTGTACCACGGGTGCCGAGGCGCTTTATTCGGATCTGGGCCACTGCGGACGTCCTAACATCCAGATCAGCTGGATCTATGTGAAGACCTGTTTGTTGCTGAACTACTTCGGACAGGGTGTTTGGTTGTGGCAGCATCAGGGGTCAACGCTCAACGACGAAAATCCGTTCTTTTTGATCATGCCTGAATGGTTCCTCATATTCGGAATTGGCATTGCCACCTTTGCTGCTGTTATTGCCAGTCAGGCCATGATCTCCGGTTCATTCACGCTGATATCAGAAGCTGTGAGGCTGAATTTATGGCCGAAGGTCAAGATCAATTATCCGTCAAATCAAAAAGGGCAGCTATACGTTCCGTCGATGAACTGGATATTATGGCTCGGCTGTATGGTGGTTGTGCTGTACTTTCAACGGTCGGCAAATATGGAAGGTGCCTACGGACTGGCCATCACGCTGACCTTCATGATGACCACTATTCTGATGTGCGTTTTCTTGAAAAGGAAGAAGTTTCCTGTTTATCTGATCGCGATCTTCGCGACCGTTTACGGCCTTCTCGAGTTAACATTCCTCACAGGTAACCTGGCTAAGTTCATGCACGGCGGCTGGTTTACGTTATTACTGGCAACACTGATGTTTTCGGTGATGTGGGCGTGGGCCTCAGCACGTAAGATCAAGAACAGGTATGTGAAGTTTGTCGAGATCGAAGACTATTATCCGATCATCAGCGAGTTGAGCGAAGACGAGTCTGTTCCGAAGTATGCCTCCCAGCTTGTTTATCTGACCAGTGCAAACTTCAGGTCGGAAATCGAATCCAAGATCCTTTATTCGATCCTTCAGAAGCAGCCGAAGCGGGCAGACGTCTACTGGCTGGTACACGTTGATGTCATGGACGAACCTTACACCCGCGAGTATAAGGTCGATTTTCTGATCCCTGATAAGCTTATTCGTATAGATTTTAAACTGGGTTTCCGCGTAGAGCAACAGATCAATGTTCTGTTCCGGACCGTTGTTGAGGATCTCGTCAAGAATAAAGAAGTCGATATCACCAGCACGTATAAGTCGCTGAATAAATATCAGATCGCAGGCGATTTCAGATTCATTGTCCTGGAGAAGGTAATGTCCAAGTCGAATAAATTGCCGTTTATTCAGCGCTTTATTATGGATTATTATTTCATCCTGAAACGCTTTTCATTGTCGGAAGAAAGAGGTTTCGGGCTTGATATAAGTTTCGTAAGTGTTGAACGGGTGCCGTTGATCGTATCGAACGTGTACGGAAGTGCGCTCAGACGGATCGAATAAAAAAGGGGCTTTTATACAAAGCCCCGGATAATCAACTTTAAAACTAACGATTATTCTGCGAGAAAACTGATGTCGGAGGCGTCACTGCTTTGCTGACTGTACGCTTTCTTTAGCTCCTCATCCATTCCTTCGGATCCTTCGGTTTGCAGTGCCTGTGCGTGAAGAATATTTCTTGCATCGGCTTCTGATTTAACGAAGTTGTCCGGATTGGCCTTTTCCCAATATTGCTTATCCAGGTAGTAATAAGCAGCACCATAACTCAATAAAGCGATCAGTAGGATTCTTTTCATTGCCGTAACGTTTGTGAGGCGTTACCTGATTGTACGAAAATCCGAATCCCGGGTTTCAAGAATCACAAAAAAAGGCAATAAAAAAAAGGAACCGGCGTTGCCTGATCCTTTTTTTGGTTTTTCTATCCTTCAGATTGTCCGGTTGTCCTATCGCGTGTCAGACGTCAGGCCTGGTCAGGCCTTCAGGCGGCTGTTTTTTACGCTATAGCTGAAATAGATGACCAGTCCCACGGCAAGCCACAACGCAAACACGAACCAATTCTTTGCGGGGATCTCCGTCATCAGGTAAAAGCAGCTCAGGAGGCCCAGGATCGGTATAAGGGAAAAACTGTTTTTGAACGACAGTACGGCACATACTATGCTAATGATCACGAACAGATAAAAAGGAATATGATGCTTCCAGCTTTCCCACCCTTCACTGAAGTTCAGGGTACTGCCGATATGGTCACTGAAAAATATGCCGCAAAAGACCACAATTGCCGGCACAATATATTTGCCGTTCACATAAGGTATCCTGAAACGCTTTTCGGAGGGGTTCTCGTCTTTTGGCAGGTATAAAACACCCCCGCACACCAGTACGAATGCAAATAAGGTTCCTATACTGGTCAGGTCGGTCACCAGTGTGATATCCAGGAATAACGCCGGGATGGCAACCAGTACACCGGTTACTATGGTTGAAAAAGACGGTGTTTTAAACTTGGGATGTACTTTGCTGAACGCTTTCGGTAGCAATCCGTCGCGGCTCATACTCATCCAGATCCGCGGCTGGCCCAGTTGAAACACGAGCAGCACAGATGTAGTAGCGACCACGGCGCTGACCGAGATAATATAGCTGATCCATGGTTTATTGATACGCTCAAATACAAAAGCCAGCGGATCATCCACTTTTAATTCAGTGTAATTCACCATACCGGTTAAGATCAGGGCGATGAGAATGTATAATCCGGTACAGATCAACAGAGAATAGATCATGCCTTTGGGAAGATCGCGCTGTGGGTTTTCGCACTCCTCGGCTGTAGTTGAAATGGCATCAAAACCAATATAGGCATAAAATACCGCCGAAACGCCTCTGAGTACCCCTGCAAAACCGTTAGGCAGGAACGGGTTCCAGTTATCTGTATCTACATAAAAAAAGCCGATCGAGATCACGAACAGGATCACGGCGATCTTCAGCACCACCATGAAGTTAGTGGTCCTTTTGCTTTCCTTGATACCAACGTATGCAAGCCAGGTCACGAAGACCACAATAAGCATTGCCGGGATGTTTAAAAACAGTTTGTAATCGCCAACCATAGGAGCCGTCATCCAGGCATCATAGGCTTCCTGTAAAGTAGGTGTCAATGTATCTGTTCCGGCAGTCGCCATCGTTGTTCTGGCCTCTTCAAAGCGCATTTTTGCCGTGGAGTGATCCATTGTTAACCATCCCGGCAGGTGAATGCCGAAGCCCTGGAGAAGATTGTTAAAGTAGCCGCTCCACGAAATGGCGACCACAATATGTCCGATGGCATATTCAAGGATAAGGGCCCAGCCAATGATCCAGGCAACAAGCTCGCCGAAAGCGACATAGGCATAGGTGTAAGCGCTTCCCGCAACCGGTACCCTTGAAGCAAATTCCGCATAACATAGCGCAGAAAAGCCACATGTAATGGCGGTGATAATGAAAAGGAGGGAAACTCCCGGACCACCGTTATAGGCAGCTGTACCGATAGTGGAGAAGATCCCGGCGCCAACTACCGCCGCAATTCCCATTGATGTCAGATCCCTTACTGTTAAAACCTTGTGCAGTCCCGTGTCTGTTTCTTCGATGTCTGAATATCCTGATTGCTGGTCTTTAATGATCTTGGTTAAAGGTTTCTTCCGAAACAGTGTTTCTGCCATTGTGGGGTGTTTTGAATGATGTTTAGCCAAACATAAAAATATTTTTAGTTTTGAAATCATTTCAAGACTAAAAATGCGGGTTCGGTTTTTATCTCTTTTGAAGCAGCATCAGGAGTTTTTGCTCCTGTATCTTTTCTTTCTGCTGGTTGCCTTTGTGATCATGGCTGCTGTACCGAAATACGAACTTTTTTTACTGGTGAACCGCTATTACAATAGCTTTTTTGATGTTTTTTTTGTGGCGTATACATGGGCCGGAGACGGGTGGACGATGTTTCTCGTCGCCGTCGGACTTGTCTTTGTCAAATACCGGTATGCTTTGCTAACGATCCTTGCTTACGGGTACACTTCTCTTTTCGGATGGATCATCAAAAGGCTGATGAATGAACCGCGTCCATTCAAATACTTTGAGAATCGCGAGCCAATTCGGGTTATAGAGGGGTTTGACATGCATTCATGGTACAGCTTTCCCTCGGGGCACAGTATTACGGCCTTTGCGCTTGCCACCGTAATGGCATTTTTAATGCCTGCCAGGTATAAAAAATTTACTTGGATACTCGTGCTCCTTGCGGTTCTGGCAGGTTTTTCGCGCGTTTATCTATCGCAGCATTTTTTCCAGGATATAGTGGCGGGGTCGGTGATCGGCGTATTCTTCTCTTTTCATATGATATGGCTGCTTTTAAATTCCAAATGGTATCATTCTGAAAAACTGGAAGGGAGGTTGTTTGGCGGAACAAGGTAAATTCAGCGTTGCGTTGATCCTGTTTGTTGTTTCACTTGGGTTGCTTATGGTGAACCTTGGCAAGCCGATGATCTATATTCTGGACGAGGCGAAAAATGCGGAATGTGCCCGCGAAATGCTGGTCTCAGGCGATTATATTGTACCGGAGTTTAACGGGCAGTTGCGTACGGATAAGCCGCCGCTTCATTATTTCTTTATGATAGCGGCCTATAAAATGTTCGGGGTCTCTGCATTCAGTGCCCGGTTTTTTTCCGCTGTTTTTGGTGCGCTGACCATCCTGGTCGTTTATCTGTTTACCCGGAGCTATGCCGGCAAACGAGCGGCACTTTTTGGGGCGGTCGTGCTCATGGCGTCGCTTCATTTTAACTTCCAGATGCGCCTGGCAGTGCCTGACCCGTACCTGATCTTCTGGATGACTTCTTCATTCATGACCTTCTTTCTTTTTCTCACGAAGCAGAAAAAGATCTGGTTGTGGTTGATGTACATCTCCATCGGACTGGGACTGCTCACAAAGGGCCCGATTGCCCTCGGATTGCCGGGGTTGATCATGCTTGTCTTCTTGCTGCTGACAGGAAAGTTCAACTGGAGAACCATCAGATCATTCTATATCCCTGCGGGTATTCTGATCGTTCTGGCAATAGCACTCCCGTGGTACTGGCTTAACTATGAGGTGACGAACGGTGAGTGGACCGACAGATTCTTTTTTAAGCACAACCTGGGAAGGTATTCGGATACTATGGAAGGGCATGGCGGATTTTTCCTTTTGCCCTTACTGATGGTTATAGTCGGGTTACTGCCTCTCGGAGTGTTCGGCATTTCGTCAGCAACACTGGCCATGAAAAGAAGAAGCAACGAGTTCCAGCTGTTTTCTTTACTGATCGTTGGCGGAATAGTGGTTTTCTTTTCGTTCTCTCAAACCAAACTTCCGAACTATACTGCCCCGGCTTATCCCTTCGCAGCTATACTGATCGGTTATTTCTTTGACCGTCTGATAAAAGGGGAGATAAGAAGCAGCGTGGTCAAATGGGCCTACGGTTTTTACACGTTCGTTGCTTTTGCCATACCTGCGGGCGTTTATTTCGGGTTGAAAGCAGACAAATTAATGTACGCCCACAGCGGGCTGTGGATATACTTTATTGCTTTGCCTGCCGGTGCCATTATCGGGTGGTATGTGATCAGGCTAAGGAGCTGGAAGAAGCTGTTCTATGTTACCGCCGCTTCGTTCATCCTGACTAATATTCTCTTCTTTGCCAGGGCATATCCTGCCGTCTATGCCGATAACCCTGTATCGTCGAGTATCAAACTGCTTGAGGGCCGCCGCCATATTGCATATTACGGTTTAATGAATTCGGCTTATGTATTCAATCTCAAACGGATAATTCCGCACCTGAGCACCCCTGCGGAACTTAAGGAATATCTTGCCCTGCATCCGGGAGCCACCATCATCAGCCGAAAGAGCAGTCAACCGGAAATCGAAGCAAACACCAGTCTTAAGCCCGTCTTCGAGCAGCGTGATACGTTCGAGACGCCCACTACTGTTATTTTCCGGTAGTTCTTCCGGGAGGCCTCTTTCTCGAGAACCAGACCGCCAGTATAACGATAATTAATAAAATGACCACTCCGGTTATGATCCAAAGCGGATCAATGCCCGCAGGCTCGCCGGTGGTATACTGATCGTGCCGTTCGAGCTCCTCGTTCACCATAATGGAATTAAAAAAGAATTCGCCTTCTGGTTTGGAATACTCGGCCTGGATCTCCGGATATAAGAACTCAAAAGTGTAAGAAGCAGCATTTACATGGAGAATTCTGAAATTCCGGTACTGCACACCACGTCCGGTGTCGGTCTTCAACGTGAAGTCTTTTACCTTTAAGTTTTTCAGTACGGTGTCTTTTTCGTTAATGATGCTGCCGTTCGGGGCGGCTGCCCTTACCCTGTCAATGTAATCGCTGTAAAACTGTTCGAGATGGCGGTCGCGCTCAATGTCTGGAATTACGCGCGGGTTATCGGGTGTTCTAAAGAACAGGATCGTTCCAAAAGGACTGTGGGCCACCAGGCTGTATTGACCTGTGGTGTCTTTTTTCTCATA
The DNA here is from genome assembly GCA_036405495.1 of Sphingobacteriaceae bacterium. Classification (GTDB taxonomy): domain Bacteria; phylum Bacteroidota; class Bacteroidia; order Sphingobacteriales; family Sphingobacteriaceae; genus DASWTL01. The sequence goes on from DASWXL010000218.1 coordinate 8,475, forward strand.
TCCTTTCGGCAGCTTGATCGAAACGGCGCTGTCGATGTTTACGGTTGTCCATTCCTGCCCGTTTGCGCGCAATGCCAGCAGTGGCAGCAGGAATAAAAAGAGCAGCTTTTTCATAGTCTGTGTTTTATTACACAGTTCAAAAGCTGCTCCAAAAAATCATTACCAACGGTTCTTAGCTGATCTTTTTCAGTTCCGACTGAATGAACCCGGCAAGTTCTCTGACATATTCTGCACTGAAATTAAACTCAATACCTGCGGTCTCATAGATCTCCCTGATAGTTCGTGTATACCCGAGTTTGAGGGCTTCAAGGTATTTTTCAATTCCTTTGTCAGGATTTTCCTTATAGTTTTTCCATACGGCAATGGCACCGAGCTGCGCAATGCCATACTCGATATAATAAAAGGGAACTTCAAAAATGTGCAGTTGCTTTTGCCACAGGTAAGTCTGCGCATCCGGGTGTTCACTCCAGTCTACAAAATTTTGTCCGAATCGCTCAAATGTTTCTTTCCAGGCAGCTGTCCTTTCGGCAACCGTATGATCCGGATGGGTATATATCCAGTGCTGGAACCGGTCAACAACCGCTACCCAGGGCAACGTCTTCAGCACGTCCCGTAGCTGGTCGCGTTTGGCGCGCTTCAGGTCTTCTTCATTATCAAAAAAGCACCCCCAGTTGTCCATGGAAATAAGTTCCATACTCATCGAAGCCAGTTCGGCCACCTCCGAGGGGAGATGCTTGAAGTCGTTCAGTTCCAGTCCGCTGGAGATAAACGTGTGTACAGCGTGGCCGCCTTCATGCACCATGGTGGTCAGATCGCGGAAGCTGTTTGCCGAATTCATGAAGATGAACGGAGCGCCGGTTTCTGCCAGCGGATAATTGTACCCCCCAGGTGCTTTTCCTTTGCGGCTTTCCACATCAAATAAACTGTTCGCCTTCATGATCTGCAGCCGTTCGCCGATATAGGGGTGGATGCCTGAAAAGCAGGTGATGGCCTTATCAATTAATTCGCCACCGTTGTTGAAAGGCTTCAACGCCGGCTTGCCTGAGGTGTCTACCTCGGTGTCCCACGGCTTAAGGGTCGGCAGATCAAGCGCTTTTTTTCGTTCTTCAGCCTGTTGTGCCAGCACCGGGACGACCTCCTTTTCGATCGCATCGTGAAAATCGTACACGTCTTCGGGCGTATAATCGAACCGGCCCAACGCCTGGAACATGTAATCACGAAAGTTTTCAAAACCGGCATTCAGCGCTACCTGATGGCGCAGGTTTCGCAGTTTGTCAAAAAGCTCATCAAGCTTGTCTTTATCCTTCAGGCGTCTTTGAGTAATGGCTTCCCATGCCTGCTGACGGATGCCGCGGTCAACATCTTTTAAGAACACTGAAGCCTGCTCAAGTGTGTACTCCTGGCCGTTCAGGGTGACCGTCATCGAGCCGCTGATCTGCTGATACTGCTGTTGTTCGACCTGTATCTGAGTGAGCAACGGTACGTTCTCTTCCCGGAAAAGCTCCAGTGCTTTTCTCACTCCACGGATGTAAACAAAATATTTTTGCTGATCAAGTTGTTCAAGGTAAGGAGAACCAATAAACTTTTTATTCAGCTCATTGGCAATAGGAGCTATCTTTGGTTCGATCTCCGTAGCGAAGTATTGAAAGTCTTTCAATAGCTGTTCGTCGGTGGTATCGCACGTCATTTTAATGTAGCGCCATGCGAAGTCCTCTTCCAGTGCTGCTTCCAGTTCACTTTTATCGAGTAACCATTGCTCTAATCCGCTTACCGACGTTATCTCCCGGTTTTGCAGCTCCTTAAAGACCGGCTCAAGGTTTTCCCACTTTATTTCTAAATTCTGAGGAATGTACTTTCTGGTTTTCTTCTCGATCATCATGCTTTCTTCGATTTGATTTGGTTCACGAAGTTAAACCAAAATCGGCGCATCTTGTTGGGAAACGCTGTTCCCATTATAATAAGTTTCAAAAAGACGCTTCATTCCTTCCCGGTAGCTTACCGGCTGATACGAGAATATCTTTTCAAACTTAGCGGAGGTGAAGTTATAGTCGTATTCATATTGATAGTACATTTCTACTGTTCCTTTGATCCCCTGATTGAACAAGCCGAGTGTCTTAAGCATCAGCTTGTTCACCTTCATGAATTTTGGTGCAGCACCTGATACTTCAGCTGCCGTTCGGATAAGTTCGTGTCCGGTAGCCGCTCCCGCAGTTGGCAAATGCCACACCTGATTTTCACTTTGAGGATCCTGGCCTAACAGGAACAGCCCTCTTGCTGCATCCGGAACAAATGTGAATGAATGCAATGCAGCCGCATTACCCATCCATAGGGCTTTTTGGCCCTTCCAAAGTTTATCCAGGACCATGCTATCGAAGAAGCTGTTAGCAGAACCGGAAGCACCATAGAAGTCTGCCGAACGGGCAATGCTGGCTTTGATGTTTCCGGCGGCCGCTTCGTTCATCAGAGTGGTTGCTATTTTTGCCCGCACTTCGCCTTTGACACTGCATGGGTTGTAAGGCGTTGTTTCCGTCATAGCACCCTCTACCTTGCCATACATATAGACGTTGTCGAAGAAGATCAGTCTTGCACCTGTTTCTTTAACCGCATTAATAACATTCTGCATAATGACCGGCCATTGCTGCTGCCAGACCGTCTTGTCGTAAACCAGGCCCGCGCAGAGGTATACCACTGCAGATCCTCTGACCGCCTGCAATACCTCCGGATAGTTTAACAGGTCGGCTCTGATCCAGCGCGACAGCCCGCCGCCTTTAACAGGCTTGCGACTTACCAGTCTTGTTACATGATTCGCTTTTGATAATTCTGCGGTCAGTGCATTGCTGATCGGACCGCCGGCGCCTAAAATGGTGTGCATAGCTTACGTGTTTTGTTAGGGCAAAGCTAACCTGCGCCTGAGAAACAAATCGTTAACAAAGGATAAGAATTCGCAGGCGTGCGCCGGCATCCGGTAAGTTAGCCCGTGACCTGCCTCAGCCCATGCTGAGGCTTCAGAATCCGTCGCCGGATACGCGAAAGCGAAACAGGTGTAATTCCCAGATAATTGGCAACATAATGCTGCGGTATGCGGGTCAGTATATTGTTATTGCTGTGAAGGAGCTCCATGTAGCGCTCCTCGGGAGTTTTTGTCACAAACGACGCAACGCGGTCGTCATAACAGCAGATCAGTGCTTCTGCAACGAGTCGTCCGAACCGTTCAATTTTGTAATTGACCAAAGGATTGTCAAAAAGATCACGGAGGCCGCTATGGGTGAAGCAGATCACCTGGCAGTTCTCCATTGCCTGGATGCTTGCTGTCGAAGGCGTCTGTGTGAGAAAACTTTTATAGGCGCTGACGAATTCGTTTTCAAAAGAAAAATAACCGGTTATTTCTACACCGTCTTTGACATGGTAATAGCGGATCGAACCCCTTAGCAGGAAGCCTACCTCGTTACACACCTTCCCGGCTTCGGCAAAATACTCCTTTTTCTTTAAGGTCTTTACATGCAGGTAGCCGGCGAAAATATCCCACTCACGCTCCGTGAACACAACAAACTGTTCCAGTGCCTTTCGAAAGAACAGCAACTGAAGTTCGGTAGGATATTTCATGTGTCAGGTCAACCTTGTCTGAGGTAAATATCTAAAAAAAAGAATAAAGCAAAAACGGCAGAAGCAATTCCGTTGGTGGTTCCGAAGGCAAGCGTGACACGGCTCAGATCGTCAGGTTTTACCAGGCTGTGCTGATAAATGAGCAGGGCGATGTAAACCACGACGCCGGCCAAGTAGAACCAGCTCAGTGGCGTAAATAACACCGGCAGGATCACAAACACGGCGGAAAGCACATGGAGAACCGACGACACCGTGAGTGCACGCTCAGCACCCAGCCACGCCGGTATCGACTTCAGATGTTCATCGCGGTCGAAACGCTCATCCTGCAAAGCATAAATGATGTCAAACCCGCTTACCCAGCAAATTACTGCCAGTGAATAAAAGACCGGCAGCAGCGCAAATTCACCGGTTACCACCAGGTACGCGCCAAGTGGGGCCAGCGCTAAACCCAGTCCCAGCACGAGATGGCATAACGGCGTGAACCGCTTGGTGTAGCTGTAGCCCAGAACGACCGAAAGCGCAACGGGAGCCAGATAGAAGCAAAGCCGGTTGATCATGTAGGTACTGATCAAAAACAAAGCGCAATTGACGATGGTAAAGATCAGTGCCTCCTTTGCTGAGATCCTCCCTGCGGGGATGTCGCGAACCGCTGTCCTGGGGTTCTTTGCATCGAAGTCCCTGTCAAGATACCGGTTAAAGGCCATTGCTGCATTTCTGGCAAATACCATACAGAGCACCATCATCAGCAGCTTCATCCAGTTGAATGCATGATCCGTTGTGGTGACAGCCAGAAAAAAGCCGATAAAGGCAAATGGCATCGCGAAAATGGTATGTGCGAATAAAACAAGCGAAAAATATTTCTTCATAAGTTATCCAGAAGGAACCAGAGTGTGTTAGTCTCAGGAAAGCGCAAATTTAAGCAGTTTTTGGTTATAACGCGTACCCGGGCCGGCATCGCAGTGCTCGTCGACAAAACAAAGTGCCTTTCCCGCAGTTCACTTGATATAAAGGAATGAAAAAGCACACCGATAGCGTTGAGAAAGAATTCCGGTTTCAGAAAATGGAATGGCTGGTACTGCGGGCCGGATGGTGCCTCATGGCTGCGTTTCTGATTTTTGGGCTGCTTGGTTTCTTCGGTTCAGGCACGGTAAGCCGGAAAACTGCAGAGAACAACGCGGCCGTGATCGAGTATGAACGATACCTTCGGAATTTGCTATTGTCAGAGATAAAAATTTATTCTAAGAAGCCTCTTCCGGATTCGTCAGTTTACATCAGCTCAGATTATTTGAATAAGGTCAGGATAGACAAGGTTGTGCCGGAACCGGCCTCCAGCGAGTTGCAGAATGACAGGCTGAAACTGAAATTCAACTCGAACGAGGGTGACCCGATTGTTCTGTATGTAGTCCCGACGGGCCTCGGTTCGCAGGATCTCGAAATTGAGATCAGGGGAGAAAAACAAAAATTACATCAGTATATCCATTTTTAACATGGAGTCGATCATCATACGTGCCGCAATAATTTATTTTTTCGTTTTCCTCATCCTCCGGCTAAGCGGCAAGAGAACCCTTGGAGAGATGACCACCTTCGACCTGGTTTTACTTTTGATCATCAGCGAAGCTACCCAGCAGGCGCTCTTAAGCGATGATAAGTCGCTCATCGGTGGTATGATGGCCATCGCCACGTTGGTGTTCATGGACATTCTTGTGTCGCTGGTAACCCACAGGTCAAAAGTTGCCGATAAAATTGTTAACAGTGTGCCTCTTATCATACTGCGGGACGGAAAGCCGCTTGAAGACCGGATGGCCAAAGAAAGGATTTCAATTGAAGAGGTGCTGGAGGCAGCCAGAAAGAATCAGGGACTGGAAAGTCTCGATCAGGTGAAATATGCGGTTCTCGAAGTTGATGGCTCCATCAGCATTATTCCGAAGTAACATTCCTGGGCAAACGGCCGTCTTTTAAGCTAAAGTCTGCTTACATTTATTAGCGTTATGTTTTTCGGCCTGATGAAAAGAGTCATCCTTCTTCTGCTTTTCCTGGTTTCCACGGGCCTGGCGTTGTTTGCTCAAAAGAACCGGAAGGTCAGTGGCATTGTACGGGATTCGACAGGTTCGGGTATCATAGGCGCCAATGTAAAACTTGCTTCTGATGCTGATAGCCTGGTTGCCGTGACCGACGAATACGGTGTATTCATTTTTCGCCCGACCGGTGTGAAGTTTACCATTATTGTCAGCAGTCTGGGCTTTGAAACGTACCGGCAGGATTTTGAGGCAAGGGAAAACAGCGTAAATACGGTGCTGAAGCCGATCATCCTTAAAGCAAAACCTAAAATGCTTAGGGAGGTCGTGGTTAAGGGCACGCAACCTATTACCTTAAAAAAGGATACTGTAGAATACAATGCGGCAGACTTTCCTGTTCCGGAAAACTCGGTAGTGGAAGATATTCTGAAGATATTGCCGGGCCTTCATGTCGATGCGGATGGTAATGTCAAAGCGCAGGGCGAAGAGGTATTAACAGTACGCATTAACGGGTTGGACTTTTTTGCCGGCGATCTGAAAGCCCTTTCGCAACAGTTTCCGGCGGAGTTCGTGGAAAAGATCCAGATCATCGACGACTTCGGGGAGGAGGCCCGGCTTACCGGTATTAAAAAAGGTAAACCTGCTAAGATCCTGAATATCGTGATACCGGATGACAAGAACCGGGGGATCATGGGCAACGTGCATGCCGGCGCCGGTACAAATAACCGGTATGATGCAGGCGGATCGCTGAGCAGATTCAAAGGCGCCCGGATGGTGAGCGTTCGCGGTAGTTTCGATAATACGACTACGAATAGCTATTCGGTGGGTTCGCGGTCGGCCGGCTTTGGCGATAATCAGCTTGGATCCAGCGCAAGCGGGATCACGACCTCCGGTTCTGCGGGTATAGATTTCAGAAATAAGTTTGGCGATAAAATCAACTACTATGGCCATTACAAATACTCCCGCCGCGAAAACACCTCGTTATCCAGTCAGCTTATCCAGACAGTGAATACGCTGGGTACTATTCACAATGAACTCGATATCGGGAACGCCGGTTCGGGGGAGGACCAGAGTGCGGGGGCAAACTTTGATTACCAGATCAGCAAAGCGGATTTCATCAAGATCTCGGCTACAATGGCGAGGAGCGTAAATACTAACTCAGGGCTTTCATCATCAAGGCAAACCGGTCTGATCAGGCAGGATAAGGTATCAGACAACACTACTACAGGTACGGCGCCAATAGTAGGTGCCGGTCTGACGTTTAACCACCGGTTCAAAAAACAAGGGCGTAACGTTTATCTCAGTCTTAACCTCAATAGTCAGACTTCCAACGATCTTCAGGATATTGAAGATCAGATCCGCTACTATGTTAACGGCATGGCGGCCAAAGATTCATTGCTGAACCGGATCATTACCTCGGCGAATGATCGTATACACAGTGGGATGAATTTAAGCTACACAGAACCATTGAGCAAGAATGAAATGCTGCAATTTTCCTACAGTTTGAATCGTTCCAGTAGTTCTGTGAATCGGATAACCAATGTACGGAATCTGTTCGGCGTGGAGGTTCCCGTGGATTCGCTCAGTACGGTTAATGAACAGCGGAACGCCACACACCGGTTAAACCTGCATTACAATGCCAGTAAAAATAACTTTGATTACGGAGTTGGGTTCTCGGTCATGCCGACGGGGTATAATGCCGTATACTTCCGGCCGGATACCAGCGTAAAGCGAAATACCTTCAGTTTTTCTCCTTCAATTAATTTTTCATACAATAAGAATGGTGCTTCGGTATCGGCGTTTTACAGCGGCGAATCGGTACAGCCCTCTATTCACTATATCCAGCCGGTTCGCGAAGTATCGAACCTGCAAAATCAGGTGGTGGGTAATCCGGGGCTCAGGGCAGAATTCAATCATTCACTGAATATCGGAGCCAACAAATTCAGCGCTATTAAGCGCACCAGTTTCTATTTTAACCTTAACGGAAGCTTCAGCCAGAATAAGATCGTCAGCAATATTATTCTGTTGAGCGATACGCTTAATAGTTTGAAGCAGGAAACACATTATATAAACAGTAATGGCTTTTATGGCGTCGGAGCAACCTACTCCTGGTCAAAACTTTCTAAAGAGAACAAGTTCAATATCACATACGGAGGAGCCATACGATTTGACAACAACATATCTTATGCTGACGGCCTCAGGAATGCCGGCAGAAACTGGACCGTTTCGCAGACTGCAGGTTTGCGCGTCAGTACTGAGAAATGGTACAATCTGAGCCCGTCTGTTACCTACAGTTACAGTAGTAATCATTATTCACTCGCCAGAAGCATCGATACCGACATTTCGAGCTTTGCTGTAAAGATGAATGGCCGGTTGTCTTTGTTTAAGACGTTTTCGCTGGGTGCAGATGCCAGTAAGAGCATGAACAGTGGCTATGCCGAAGGTATTGAGGCAAACCCGTTGCTGGTGAATGCCTACTTTTCAAAGACCTTTTTTAAACGGAAGAGTGCTACCCTCAAAGTGCAGGCATATGATCTGTTTAACGATGGAGCCAACATTTCAAGGCAGATCATGAATAACTCGATTGTTGACAACCGGACCAGCCGTCTTACCCGTTACTTCATTGCCAGCTTGTCTGTTAACCTGAATAAGTTCGGTGGCAAAAGAAGTTCGGGCGATGATCAGGCAGGCAATTGAAAATCCTGGTTGATGCCATCAATAAATGCCAGAACCTCTTCACGGCCTTCTCCTGTTTCTGACGAGGTGACGAATTGCTGTGGTACTTCTTCAAAGTATTGAAGTAACGCCTTCTTGAATTCCTGGACATTCTGGGTCGTCTTTAATCTGGACTGCTTGTCTGCCTTCGTAAAGATCAGTACAAACGGTATTCCTTCCTCACCCAGCCAAAAGCAGAAATCAAGGTCTATTTTCTGTGGTTTAAGCCGGCTGTCGATCAGTACAAAGACACATTGCAGATTTCCGCGGTTACGCAGGTAATAGCGTATGAATTTTTCCCAGTCGCTGCGGTTGCTTCGCGACGTTCTGGCAAACCCATAGCCCGGTAAGTCGACCAGGTACCAGTTCTCATTGATCAAAAAGTGATTGATAAGCTGTGTCTTTCCCGGTGTCTGGGAAGTTTTCGCCAATCCCTTTTTCTGTACCAGCATATTGATCAGCGATGACTTCCCTACGTTTGAGCGTCCGATAAAGGCATATTCGGGGATGATCCCCGGAGGGAGTTTGTCGGTTCTGGTATTGCTGCACTTGAATTCGGCGCTTTTAATGATCATATGGCAAAGGTAGGGGATTCAGTCAGTTCTGAAAGGGTTCAAGTTCGGTAAAACGGCCATCCCGCAAACGCGGGGGTTACTGTGGTACGACTGAGGTATTACTGTGGTATGGTAAAATATCGCTATAAGGTCACTATAAGGTCGCTATAAGGTCGCTATATGGTCGCTGTAAGGGTAGTGAAATTTAACGGAGATCTCAATGGAAAAGCGGATCAGTCCTCTGGAGACGAGGCTAACTATCAGTCAGTAAGTCAAACATAAAATAAAATTTCGGAAAGGATGTTTGTTTCCGAAAACAAATTTTTGACAAGTATTGTATAAATGACATAACTGTTTTAACTTTGAAACGCAAAGTACTTTATATGTAATGAAAGAAGAACAGGATTATATTAAAGATATCGCCGAGATCCGCTCAATGATGGAGCGCTCTTCAAAATTTGTGTCGCTCTCGGGATGGGCCGGTATAATGGCGGGCATATATGCGATATCAGGTGCTTACATTGCAAACAGGGTCTACGGTTTTAATCCGGATGACATTACCGACACCAGTGCGGCGTCAGCTATGACGGAGGTACTTCTTCTGGGGGTGATCATCCTGGTACTGGCATTGTGTACGGCGATATACTTCTCGTACAAAAGGGCGGGCAAAAGAGGGGAGAGGCTTTGGAGCGCTACCGCAAAACAACTGGCTATCTGTATGGCGATCCCGCTTCTGGCCGGAGGAATACTGATCCTGGTTATGATCTCAAACGGGCTGGTGGGGCTCGTTGCCCCGTTCTCGCTGTTGTTTTATGGCCTGGCACTGTTCAATGCCAGCAAGTTCACCTACAACGCAGTAAAGGTTCTCGGACTGGCAGAGATCGGACTAGGTCTTCTGGCTTCGTTTTTTGTCGGGTACGGATTGCTCTTCTGGATGCTGGGCTTTGGCATAGCCCATATTATTTATGGGATTTATGTGTATTACAGATACGAGCGGTGAAAATATTAATAGAAGGGTTACATAAAGCATTTGAAAGCAGGATCAGGCTTGGCATTATGTCAGCACTGGCTGTCAACGACATGCTCGATTTCAACGCGCTGAAGGAATATCTTGATGTGACGGACGGTAACCTGGCGAGTCACCTCAAAGCACTTGAAAAAGAAAAATTTATCGGCATAGAGAAGTCATTTGTGGGCAGAAAGCCCAATACCAAATACTTTACGACTGCCCAGGGCAAACAGGCGTTTGAGGATCACCTTAAAGCATTAGAGAAACTGATAAGATCACAAAAATAGTTATGAATATGAAAATCACAGAACATGAAAGCGCGGAAGACCGGAATAATATCCGGTTGCTGCGGATCGTATTGGGTGCCGGATCATCGACACTTTTACTGACCTTCATTTTCCTGACCACAGGGCGGGCTGATACCCAGGAACTCCGGGGCATGATCATGCCTTACTTATGTGTACCGGTAGCCGGCGCACTGGCGGGCCTGATCTTCGATATGATGGAGCCTATGCGTAGAAGCGGTGGATTTAACCAACTGCTGAGCATTATTTCAAGTGTTTTGATCTATGTTGTGCTCTTCGCAGGCGCATTTATAGTTGGAATGAACGGAGGCCACTAAAATTTTTTTATATGTGCACTTTGAATGTCAAAGTTCTTTTAAAATGTATAACTTTAAATAAATAAAATCATGAAAGCAACAAACAATCCCACAACACCGCAAAACCACCCGGCATCGCCAGCGCTGCCCATGCTGATCGGTGCAGGCATCGGTTTTATCCTGATCTCATTCTTTGTATTCGGAGTTGATAATCCGAGTCCCGACTGGCCGAAGTTTTGGTATATCAGGCCTCTTATCGTGACTCCGGTAGCCGGCGCAATGGGCGGTGCATTCTACTACCTGATGGATTATCTCAGCAGTTATCGCGGTCTGAACCGGACCGTGGCTGTGATACTGAGTGTGATCGTGTTCTTTGTCGGGCTATGGCTGGGTACTGTACTCGGACTGGCAGGGACCATGTGGAACTAAAGGCGGTAATTAAGAAAGCAATAGACAATATAAGTTTAACAAGTCATGAAAGATCAGATAATCGCGCACCTGAACGACCCGAAGCAGCTGGAGCGGCTCTACAGGGAAGACAAACCGGCCTTCAAACGCGCCTTCAATACAGTATACCCTCAGTTTGCCGGTGATCCGCTGGTCAGCTTTTGGAATGAAAGACTAAATTTTGCAAAGGATGAGATTTCCTGGGGTACACGGAATGACCTCATATTTGTGATGGTCATTGCGCTCATTGCCGGTCTGATCGCGAAACTGCCGGCGATCTTTGCCATTAACGAAGAATTCTTTTATCCAAGAAACATCGGATTTATTGTATTTCCGGCCTTAACGGCCTTTTTTGTGTGGAAGAACAACCTGACACCGCGTAAGATCGGGCTCGTCGGCGCTATGATGCTTGCCGGCGCCCTGTTTATCAACTTCCTTCCGGATGATCAAACAAGCGACACCCTCGTCTTATCGTGTATCCACATGGTGTTATTCCTGTGGTGCGTCCTTGGTTTCGGCTTTGTTGGCGATTTCGGCAATGACAACGAAAAGCGGCTGGGGTTTCTGAAGTATAACGGCGATCTTTTAGTGATGACAGCGCTTATCGTAATTGCAGGCGGCATCATGACGGGCATCACCATCGGCCTCTTCGCTGTCATCGGCATACGCATCGAAGAGTTCTGGTTCAAAAATATTGTTGTGTTCGGTCTTCCGGCTGCGCCGATCTTCGGCACTTATCTTACGCGCAGCAATCCGGGGCTGGTGGGCAAAGTTTCACCGGTGATCGCAAAAATCTTCAGTCCGCTTGTTCTGGTGATGCTGGTGATCTACCTCGGGGCAATGGTATACTCAGGTAAAGACCCTTATAACGACCGCGAGTTTCTCCTGATCTTCAATGTCTTGTTGATCGGCGTGATGGCGATCATTTTCTTCTCCGTTGCTGAAAGTTCAAAGACGAAAAGTGTGACTGAATTATGGGTATTGTTCCTCCTTTCTGTAGTTACCATTGTTGTTAATGGCATTGCGCTTTCAGCGATCATTTTCCGGATCGCAGAGTGGGGAATTACTCCGAACAGGGCTGCTGTCCTCGGCAGTAACCTACTGATCCTGATCAATCTGGTGCTGGTGACGGTACAGCTTTTCAGGATGCTTTCAAAGAAACCTTCTGTGACCGGAGTAGGAAAGGCCATTACCATCTACCTGCCGGTTTACTTCATCTGGACGGTTATCGTAACGTTTTTATTCCCGTTGATATTTGGTTTTAAATAGGATCCGCAGCCCTTCTGACGAAACATACCACAAAAAGAAAAGCCGGATCATTTTCCGGCTTTTCTGCTTTCAATATGGGACCTTTATTTTACCGGTTTGCCATCTTTGTCGATCTTCACAGAGCCTTCCTCTTCCTCTTTCTTGATGTTGATCTGGTAGTACTCTCTTCCATCAGCTTCCTTCACCAGGAAGGCAGCGGTGGGTGTCCATTCTTTCAATGGCTCTGACTGCAAAGCGGCTTTTACCGGTTCAGGCAGTTCTTCCAGTTTGACCGGAGTTCTGGAGACACTGTCCTGACTGGTTGTGATGGTCACGTCGTTTAGCGGTTCTGCCTGAACGGTCGTTGTTACAGCCAGGGCCAGAATTGCCGCCGCTGATAAAAATAATTTTCTCATGTTCTTTAATAGTTAGATTATTAATGTACATGGTCGCTGGTAATAACAGTGCCAAACCGGATCAGTGCGTTATCCGGCGGATATACGAAGGGTGAACTGAACGGAAATACGTGCAGTGTGTCGGGTTTAATGTGCAGGTTCTGAGGGGAGCGTCCTCAGATCACCGTCACGCTCTTCAAGTACTCAGCCAGCTTTTCGTCTTCCGGCTCCAGTTCGGTGACGAGATGATCTATAGCGTTCAGCTTGCACACCTGGAGGTTTTGAATAGTGTCGAGCTTTTCGGCGATCGATAATACAGCAGTCCGCCTGGAGGTTTTCACCATTTCTTTTTTCACCTGAACCACATCCCAATCATAATCGGTGATTCCTTCCCCGGTGGACAGACCATTGGTGCCGATGATGCAAAGGTCTGGTTTTATTTCTGCGATCTGGCTGATCACTGATGCCCCCGTACAGATATACGAGTTGCGGGACAGCTTGCCGGAAAGCAGGATAACCTCCGCGGCCGAGCGTTGCGCCACCTCCAATGCTACCAGCGGACTGACCGTGAAAAATGTGCCTTTAAAGTTTTCGGGGATCATTCGCGCAAGTTCGAGCATAATAGTTCCGCCGCCCGTCAGGACCATCATGCCATCATGCAGCAAAGAAAGCGCCTTACGCGCAACTGCTTTCTTTTTGTCTCTGGCATATACCTCGGGTTGCTGAAACGGTTGGCGGAAGTTGTTGGAAAGCGCCCCGCCATGGACTTTAACCAGTCTGCCGTTCTTCTCGAGTTCGGTCAGGTCCCTGCGTACCGTATCAAGCGATACATTCAGTAACTTACACAGGTCGGTGTTCAATACTTTCTGATGTACTCTGATCTGTTGCAAGATCAGGTTCTGGCGTTCTTCCTGGAGCATTTAAGGCGCTGGTTTTATTGTGCAGCTTTTTGCCAAATATAATATGAATCAGCAAAAAACAGTATCAAGAATGAATGATCCCTGATAAAATAGCTGGTTTGCCAGCTTTTTGTTGATAAAAATAATTTTTTATCAGCTTGCATTATACAGCATGATCGATATATTTGAAAATATAAACCGCAAAAAACCGCATAATGTATTCAGTGATAAAATCAATAACCACAGGTATGCTGCGTTCAGTAATTGTGATCGCTTTAGTGCTTCTTCAGGTCCGTGGTGCTAAGGCTCAGGACCACTCCTGGATCCGTGTAAATCTTATGGGCTATACGCCGGGTGGGGTTAAAGTGGCCGTGCTGGGGTCAAAAGAAACCCGGGCAAGGGTCAGATCATTCCAGGTGGTTGACGCTGCAACGTCCAAAGTGGTTTTCTCTCAGAAAGCAGGGAAGAATTTTGGAGAATACGGTCCGTTTCTCTCATCCTTCCGGCTGGATTTTTCAGGTTTCAATAAACCGGGGACATATTATCTGAAAGCAGGTGAGATCAGGTCGCCTGAGTTCAGCATCAGTGCGGATGTTTACAAAGGCAGCGCAGATTTCGCTTTACGCTATATGCGCCAGCAGCGTTGCGGCTATAATCCGTTTCTGAAAGCCTCCTGCCATCCGCTGGACGGTTATATCGTTTATGGTCAGGTGCCCGATAAAGCGTTTACCGACGTTACCGGGGGCTGGCATGATGCATCCGACTATCTTCAATATTCTACGACTTCAGCAAATGCTACGTATCACTTATTGGCTGCCTACCGCGACTTTCCGCAGGTTTTCAGCGATAAGCACCTTGCCAGCGGACTTGATGGTGGCAATGGTGTAGCCGATGTGCTTGATGAGGCGAAATGGGGATTGGATTGGCTGCTGAAGATGCATCCTCGTGAAGACTGGATGTTCAATCAGATTGCAGACGACCGCGATCATGCCGGTTACAGACTGCCCAATGAGGATAAGGTTGACTATGGCTGGGGGCCGGGTACCGGTCGCCCGGTGTACTTCATTACCGGAGAAAAACAGGGCTTGGGCAAGTTCAAGAATAATGCAACCGGTGCTGCGTCTACGGCGGGCAAGTTTGCCAGTACATTCGCTTTAGGTTCGCAGGTGTTCAGTTCAAAAGATAAATTTTTGTCGGAGTTGTTTAAAGAAAAATCATTATCAGCATATAAATACGGTCTGGCAAAGCCCGGCGTGGCACAGACAGCGTCGGTTAAATCGCCATATATTTATGCTGAAGATAACTGGGTAGACGATATGGAACTTGGCGCTGCAGCGATCTATCAGCTGACCAACGATAAGAGCTATTTACAACAGGGTTTAAAATACAGTAAGGAAGAAAAAATCACGCCGTGGCTGGGAGCCGATACGGCTAAGCATTACCAGTGGTATCCTTTCCACAACTTCGGTCATTACGAATTAGCCGTAAAAACGGACGGAGATGAGAAAGCAAAGCTGATCAGCTACTACAGGGAAGGGATCGATAAAGTTTGGCAAAAGTCTAAAGACAACGCCTTTTACCGCGGTGTGCCGTTTATCTGGTGCTCCAACAACCTCACCACGTCGTTTGCTATCCAGTGTATGCTTTACCGGAAGCTGAGCGGCGATGATACCTATATTGAGCTCGAGCAGGCGGCGTTCGACTGGCTGTTTGGTGTGAATCCATGGGGAACCGGAATGGTCTACGGGTTACCGGCTCATGGTGATACCCCTGTTGCCCCGCACTCGTCGCTTACCGTACTGAAAAAGTATCCTTTGGATGGCGGTCTGGTGGACGGACCTGTATACGGAAGCATTTATGGCAGCCTCATCGGAATTCAACTGTCAGAGCCGGATGAGTTTGCCGAGTTTCAGTCAAAACTGGCCGTTTATCATGATGACATTGGCGATTACAGCACCAACGAACCCACCATGGATGGCACGGCTTCGCTGGTATATCTCCTTGCTTCAAAAGAAAGCCAGTCAAAAGATGTGGTAAAAATGCAACAGAAGAAGAAAAAGTGATGTAGCGGAGAATAGTGACCGAAGCTGACTTTGAGAAATGAATCTCAGGAATCTCACATAAGCAAATAACGTATGTCCATTTTAGGAATAGACTTGGGAGGTACCAAGCTGGCGGTTGCGGTTTTCGGGGAAAACGGCGCCGTGATGTACCGCGAAGTAATTGCCTTAGGCAATCGTGAAGGGGAAACAGTAGGGGAGTTGATCAAAGAGCAGGTAAAGCGGTATTTAACGAGCGAGGGAAGGGCGCTTGCCGCCATTGGCATTTGCGTTCCCGGTATCTATCGTTCCAAAACAGGAACCGTTTGGGCTCCCAATATACCGGGCTGGGATGATTATCCGCTTTTGGAAGAGATACAAAAAGTTGCGGGTGATGTGCCGGTATGGATCGACAGCGACCGGGCCTGCTATATTCTTGGCGAGCTATGGAAGGGGAATGCCCGTGGTTGCCGGGATGCGGTTTATATGGCCGTCGGGACCGGTATCGGTGCCGGCATTCTGATCAACGGTACGGTGCTTCGGGGAGCAGATGATATAGCCGGGGCGATCGGATGGATGGCGTTGAACAAGCCTTTTAAAACGAAGTATATTCCATGCGGTTGTTTTGAATATTATGCGTCCGGAAAAGGAATGGCCCGGTTAGCCGGCGAGATCATGGAGGCTTTGCCGGGATACAACGGAACATTAAGCCAGATCGGCGCAAAAGAGCTTACCGCTCATCATATCTTTTCGGCCTATGAGCAGCATGATGAGGTGGCCATCATGGTGATCAAAGAATCCATCGTGTTCTGGGGAATGGCTATAGCTAATCTGATCAGCATCTTTAATCCGGAAAAGATCATTTTAGGCGGCGGCATCTTCGGTCCGGCCGCACGATTTATTCCCGAGATCAGGGAAGAAGCAAAAAAATGGGCGCAGCCTGTAAGTGTTACCAAAGTCATTCTGGAACAGTCGGAAATGGGAGGAGACGCAGCGGTTTTCGGAGCGGCTTATTTGGCTTTATCGAATATTAAAACTCCCCGTTCGTATGAAATCCAATAAACTCATTTTCTTTTCGGCCTGTCTGGGTATGCTCTTGTTCGGCATAGGCCTTATCACCCTCGGCTCCATTGCGGCGGGTCTTCAGCAAAAGTTTCAGCTCGACAGCATCTCATCGGGAGCATTATTCTCTATACTACCTATAGGCATTCTGGCCGGTTCACTTCTGTTCGGACCATTCTGCGACCGGTATGGCTATAAGGTTTTCCTGTTGGTGTCGTGTATTTGCATGTTCATCGGTTTTCAGGGCATCGCATATGCCACCTCGCTGCTGACGTTAAAGGGATGTAGTTTGCTTTTCGGCTTTGGCGGAGGGGCGCTCAACGGAGCTACCAATGCTGTGGTTGCCGATATTAGCTCCGATAATAAAGGGGCTAACCTCAGTTTGCTGGGCGTATTCTTTGCCATCGGCGCGTTGGGGATGCCCGTGGTGCTCGGGGTGCTCGAGAAGCAGTTCAGTTTTTCGGTGATCGTTTCGTCTGTCGGTTACCTGGCGTTACTGGCGGCGGTTCTCTTCCTGTTTATTCAATTTCCGGCAGCAAAACAGCAACAGGAAATACCTTTCAGAAGAGGGCTTAAGCTGTTAACCGACAAAGTATTGATCCTGATCAGTTTGTTTCTTCTTTGTCAAAGCAGTTTTGAAGGGATCATTAACAACTGGACAACGCTGTACCTGCTGGATAAGCTGTCAGTTTCCGGAAGCAGCGCATTGTATGCGTTATCATTGTATGTGGTGGGTATGGCCGTCATGCGGTTGCTGATCGGCGGAGTTATGCGATCGGTCGCATCTCAAAAGATCCTGATATTATCCTTCGTACTCTTACTGGCTGGCTGCGCTACCTTGCAATTCGCCGGTTCTTATGCACTGGCCGTTTGCGGTCTGGTACTCCTGGGTGCAGGTCTTGCGGCGGGTTTTCCGGTAATGCTGGGCTTTGTTGGCAACCGGTATGCCGAACTATCAGGCACTGCATTCAGTCTGGTGCTGGCTATCGCGCTGACGGGAAATATGGGATTAAACTATTTCATGGGCATTGTGGCCGAGAACTTCGGTATCCGGCATCTCACAACTACCGCATTTGTCCTGCTGTCGACCATGACCTTTTTAAGCTTTATAATTCTCAGAAAAATCAAATTTTAATATTTATACAATCAACTATGTTAGCAAAACAATGGCTTAATAATGCCAGGGATATCATGTCCCGGATCGAAGAAACACAAATGGAGAATATCCGGAAAGCAGCGGAAGTAATGGCAGATTCCATTGAAGCCGGGCGTTGGGTTCACACCTTCGGTTGCGGCCATGCCACCCTGCCGATCGAAGAGATGTATCCGCGTATCGGGGGATTTGTCGGGTTTCATCCGATGATCGAGCTGCCTTTAAGCTTCTTTACCCGGATCACCGGCGAGATGGGCGTGCATCAGTTCGTGTTCCTGGAGCGCGTTGAAGGATACGGTGTGGAAATCATGAAGGGATACAATTTTGATCCGCGCGATACCATGTGGATCTTTTCGCATTCGGGTATCAACAACGTAAATATTGACGTGGCTTTAGAGGCGAAGAAAAAGGGCATGAAAGTGATCGCTTTCGGTTCTGCTGCCGAAGCGAAAGGAAAGCAAACCCGTCACTCAAGCGGCAAGACCATTTTTGATGTTGCCGACCTGGTGGTCGACTCATGTGCGCCTATCGGCGATGCGTCGGTGCCATTAAAGAACCATGAAGACAAAGTCGGACCGGTGTCTACCATGGCATTTATCACCTGCGTCTGGATGACGGTGACTACAGTTGCCGAGATCTTAGCAGAGAGGGGTGTTAAACTTTACATCCACCCGTCGCACAACGTTCCGGGCGATACGACCGCAAAAGTAAGACTTGAAGAAGCGTTATCTGAGTATAAAAAACGGGTAGCGGGAGTTTAAAATTCTTGTTCAATCATGCCGGGCTGTTTGGGTTCGGCATCTTTTGTGATCTGCAAAAACTGACAGGCACCACCAGCTATGAATAACCTGACCGCACCAACACCTTTTTCTTCAAGGCTGACCTCTATTGACGCTTTTCGGGCCGTAACCCTGATGCTGATGATCTGGGTTAACGATTTCTGGACGCTGAAGGGGATACCGGAGTGGCTTGGCCATGCTGAAGCTGCAGAAGACCGGATGGGATTTTCGGATGTGATTTTTCCCGCGTTCCTTTTCATTGTGGGGCTGTCGGTCCCGATCGCTGTCAGGAACCGGTTGCAGAAGGGCGATACGCTTGGAACGTTATCGAAGCACATTCTCTGGCGGTCGCTGGCGCTGCTGAGCATGGGTTTTTTTCATGTGAACATGGGAAACTACAGCGGTGAGGTGTTTTCCAAACCGGTTTGGATGATCCTGGTTACCGTATCGTTTTTCCTGATCTGGCTCGATTATCCAAAGGAAAGAAAGTATACCCTGGTTTTGCAGATCGCGGGAGTCGCCCTTCTCATCATCCTCGCCGCAGTTTATGAAGGAAGATCAGCGGAAGGCACGGTTTGGATGCAGCCAAAATGGTGGGGAATACTGGGGCTGATCGGTTGGTCGTATTTGATCGTAGCTTTTGTGTTTCTATTGTCTGATGGAAAGCTGATCGCTCAATGGCTGGCCTTCGCATTATTTCTGTTTTTCAACTCGGCAACACAACTTGGCTGGCTTGATGGTTTATCCGGGATCAAAGAATATATCTGGATCATTGGCGACGGATCGATGCCTGCAATGGTCATGGCGGGTGTGATCACAACGCTTTACTACATCAACAGTAATGGCCGTTACAGTCGTTTCTTGATTTTTACGGCGGTGTTCGCCGTGGCGATGATCGCTTTTGGTTTTGCAACACGGCCGTGGTTCGAGATCTCGAAGATCCGCGCAACGCCATCATGGGTGACCATATGCATTGGCATTAGCGTCGTCTGTTTTGCTGCTTTGGCTTATATCACCGATGTTAAAGGCAAAAAAGCATGGTATAACCTCATTAAACCGGCGGGAGTGAGCACCCTGACGTGCTTCCTGTTGCCGTATATCCATTCGGCGATCTTACTTATGGTCGCTTACAGGTTACCGGTCGAATTGCGTACGGGCGTCATTGGTCTCAGCAAATCTTTTGTATTCGCGCTGCTGATCATAGGGGTGGTGGGCATGATGCAGAAATGGCGGATCAGGTTGAAATTGTAGGCTTTACGTTGCAGGTCAGGCGCCATTTTAACGCTGAATAATTGCTGATAGCTAATAACTGAATGCTGATAGCTGAATAATAGCTGATAGCTGATTGCTGAATAATTGCTAATGCTGATAGTTGATTGCTGAATCAGATTGTCAAATCGACAAATTAGCACATTGATCGCTATCTTTGCACGGATGTCAAATCCCGTTACTCCGTATAAAGATCAGTCGGCTACCAAGAAAGAACAGGTGGCTGCGATGTTCAACAATATTTCCAAAACCTATGATTTTCTGAATCATTTCATGTCGCTGGGGATCGATGTGGCCTGGAGGAAGATGGCGATCAAAGAGCTGTTAAAGGATAAGCCGAAACAAATACTCGATGTTGCAACCGGTACCGGCGACTTTGCTTTCGAAGCCATCAGGATACTGAATCCGGAGAAGATCACCGGCGTGGATATTTCTACCGGTATGCTGGAGATCGCAAAAGAGAAGATCGCCAAACGGAAACTGCAACAACAATTCGAGGTACGTGAAGGCGATTCTGAGCGACTGTTATTTGATGACAATACGTTCGATGCCGTTACCGTCGCTTACGGAGTAAGGAATTTCGAGAATCTGGAAAAAGGGCTCGCGGATATGTTCAGGGTACTTAAGCCGGGTGGTAAAGCGGTTGTTCTGGAATTTTCCAAGCCGAAGCGCTTTCCCATAAAGCAGTTGTACAATTTCTACTTTCATTATATCACCCCGTCTATCGGCAAGCTGTTTTCTAAGGATAACAGCGCTTATAAGTATCTTCCCGAGTCGGTCCAGGCCTTCCCTGATGGGAAAGCTTTTACCGCACTAATGGAGAAAGTTGGTTACCGGAATACCAAAAGCAGACCGCTGGCGTTTGGTATCTGTTCCATTTATACAGGCGTTAAATGATCAGACGTTTACTCACTCTTCTAATCGCTCTTCTTTGTTTGGGGACAGCTAATGCCCAGCAAAACTGGGGCGGAGGAGTGGATGACGAACAGCTGCACTTCGGGTTTACATTTCAGTACGTATCTTCTGAGTATAAGATATTTAAAAGGCCTGACTGGCGGGTGCCGAGGTATGATCCGATCAGCAATCCGGCTAGTCCGACTATGGTAACCGATTCGCTTTTCAGCATCAGTTCGCCTTCTTCGCCCGGCTTCGGACTAGGCTTTGTTACCGATTATAAGCTGGGAAATAACGCTAATCTGCGGTTTACACCGGCTCTGGTATTTACCGATCGCCTGATCGACTACAATTATGCTCCGTCGGCCGGTCCGGAATCGGGCACGACTGAGAATTTCACTCAAAAGAAAGTTCAGGCTACCATGATCGACTTCCCCCTGGGAATAAAACTGAAATCGGACCGCCGCAAGAATTTCCGGGCCTATATGCTGGCCGGGGCAAAGTATTCGCTGGATATCGTTTCTAAAAAGAAGCTCGATGACAGTAGTCTTTCCATGTCGGAAAGGCTGGTCAAGAACACGCGGAGCATTCTTTGGTATGAAGCTGGCATTGGCTTCGATCTCTATTTTGAATTTTTTAAGCTGTCGCCCGAGCTCAAATTGTCCAACTCGTTCAGGAATGTGTTAAAGCCTGAAGGTCATCCGTATTCGGCCCCGATCGATAAGCTTTTTCTGCGTAATCTGCAGTTTAGTTTATACTTCGAATAAATTTCTTCCCGGGAAAAACCGTAATTTCGGGCCTGATAAATCTCCTTATGTCTAAAATTGTTCTCATTACCGGAGCTACAGCAGGAATCGGTGAAGCATGTGCGCATCTGTTCGCAGAACAAAATTACAACCTTATCCTGGCGGGCCGCCGCGCAGAGCGGTTAGCGAGGCTTGCGGAAAGTCTTGCTGAAAGATTTGGCGTACAGGTGCATGCAATAACGGTTGATGTACGTGATAAGGCGGATGTTCAGCTCAAGTTTGAAGAACTGCCTGCTGAATGGAAAAGCGTTGACGTACTCATCAATAATGCCGGATTAAGTCAGGGTTTAGACCCGATCAATGAAGGAAGCACGGACGACTGGGATACGATGATCGATACCAATGTGAAGGGATTGCTGTATGTGACCCGCGTGGTTTCGGCCTGGATGGTTGCAAGAAGATCAGGGCATATCGTTAATCTGGGGTCGATCGCCGGGAAGGAAGTGTACGCCAATGGCAACGTATATTGTGCAACCAAACACGCCGTAGACGCCCTGAATAAAGCCATGCGGATCGATCTGCTTCCGTACGGGATCAAGGTTACAGGGATCCATCCGGGAGCGGTGGAGACCGAATTCTCAGAAGTGCGGTTCAAAGGCGATGCCGAAAGGGCGAAGAAAGTCTATGAAGGTTTTGAACCCCTGGTAGCGGCCGATGTTGCCGATACCATCTGGTATGCCGTATCAAGGCCTCCTCATGTTAACATTAATGACCTGGTGGTAATGCCGGCCGCTCAGGCGTCTACCGGACATTTGTTGAAGAACTAACGCGGCTGTAACAAACAAATCATTACCTTCATCAATTAAAAGCGAATATTATGGCTTTACAACAACAGATCGATCAGGATATAAGATCAGCCATGCTGGCTAAGGATGATGCCCGCCTGCGCGGGTTGCGTGCTGTCAAGGCAGCTCTATTGCTGGCAAAGACGGAAAAAGGCGCGTCAGAAACACTGTCAGATGAGGCGGAGATCAAAGTACTTCAGAAGCTGGTCAAACAACGCCGGGAATCGGCAGAAATTTACCGCGCCCAGAACCGCGACGATCTTTATCAGATAGAAGTTGAAGAAATGAACGTCATCGAAGCCTATTTGCCAAAACAAATGGACCGGGAAGAGATAAAGGCGTTTGTTCAGGCGGCCATCGAGCGCTCTGGTGCATCCGGAATTAAGGATATGGGGAAAGTAATGGGATTGGTGAACAAGGAATTAGCAGGCAGGGCCGATGGGAAAACGATTTCGGAAGTGGTGAAAGAGGCACTGCAATAGTCTTTCCACAAAGTTTGATTTATACGCTACAAAAAATATCTTTACGAGTTAAACACATACACTAATACTATTTTTTACGAAATTTTTGCTCACGATATCATGGAGTTCGAGTTAAAGGAAGATAATGGGTTCAAATACATTGATGAAGGCGAAGGCGAGGTCCTTTTGTTACTCCATGGATTAATGGGTGCATTGAGTAACTGGACGGACGTTATCAGTAAATATAAGCAAAGCTACAGGGTCGTTATTCCCATGCTTCCGATCTATGACATGCCGCTTCTGAATACGGGCGTTGTCAGCCTCTCGAAGTACATCCATAAGTTTGTCATTCATAAGGATCTGAATAACTTCATTCTCCTGGGTAATTCACTCGGCGGCCATGTGGCGCTGATCTATGCACTGGCTCATCCTGAGCGCCTGAAAGCTATGGTACTTGCGGGCAGTTCAGGCTTGTATGAGAATTCGTTCGGCGGCTCATTCCCGAGACGCGAGAGTTATGATTTTATTAAGGAAAAAGTAGAGTTTACCTTTTATGATCCGGCGGTTGCTACAAAAGAGCTTGTAGATGAAGTTTTTCAGAGTGTGAACGACCGGAACCGGGTAATTAAGATCCTGGCGATGGCTAAATCCGCCATCCGACATAATATGGCAAAAGAATTGCATAAGATCAATATCCCGGTAAGCCTGATCTGGGGCAAGAATGATAAGATCACCCCACCGGAGGTTGCTGAAGAATTTAATCAGCTGCTTCCCGATTCGGAGCTTAACTGGATCGATAAATGTGGTCATGCACCAATGATGGAGCGACCCGCAGAATTTAATGCCTGTCTCGACAAGTTTTTAGAACGAATCAGAACCTGACATGCTTGCACGCGAACTCATATCAGACGCCATACCGCCGTTAAGAACTTCTGATAGCGTACAGAAAGTTCTTGATCGTATGGCTGAACTTCGCGTAAGCCACCTCCCGATAGTGAATAACCAGCAGTTTCTGGGACTTATTTCAGAAGCGGACGTTGTCGAAGCGGCCGACTATAATGATGCCATAGGTGGTCTCCGCTTATCATTGTACAACACCTGTGTCAGAGACGATCAGCATATTTATGATGTCATCAGGCAGTTCTATCAGCATAAGCTGACGGTGGTTCCGGTGCTGGACAGCAAGAACGACTATCTTGGGGTGGTGTCGATCAACACCATCGTGGAGCATATCGCCACGATAACCTCCGTGCAGGAACCGGGGGGAATTATCGTGCTGGAGATCAGTAACCGAAACAATTCCCTTGCTCATATGGCGCAGATCGTTGAGTCGGACAATGCCCAGATCTTAAGCTCCTATATTCAGTCTTTTCCGGAATCAACGAGACTCGAGGTCACCCTGAAAGTGAACAAGACCGATATATCTGGGATCGTCGCTGCCTTTACCCGTTACGACTATAACGTGGTTGCCACCTTTAATAAATCAGTTTCTGATAACCAGACCATGGACAGATACGATCAGTTGATGAATTACCTGGATATTTAACCTTCACAATGAAGATTGCAGTTTACGGGCGCCAGTTCAATAATTCCGTCCTTCCTTTTGTTCAGCAGGTTTTTGATTGCCTTGCATCACAGAATGTTGAACCGTATATTGTCGATAAGTTCAATCAGTTCATTTCCGGAAAAGTATTCTTTCCTAAAAAGTTTCACATCTTCCGGACGCCCGACGAATTAAGGGGCAGAGTAGATGTGATGATAAGCCTGGGAGGTGACGGAACGATGCTTGATGCCGTTGCGCTGATCCGTGATTCTCAAATTCCGGTGATCGGGATAAATTTCGGACGCCTGGGATTTTTGGCAAGTATCAGCAAGGATGATATCTTTTCAGCGATCCAGGGATTGATCAATAATGAATTTTCACTGGATGCACGAACGTTGATCTGTGTGGATTCCGAATTAAATCTATTCGGGGAAGAGAATTTCGCGCTGAACGACGTGACTATCCACAAGCGCGATACCTCGGCGATGATGATCATTCATGCGTTTCTGAATGGGGAGTTTCTGAATTCGTACTGGGCTGACGGCCTCATCGTGGCTACTCCTACGGGTTCCACGGCATACTCGCTCAGCTGTGGCGGACCGATCGTTTTTCCCCGTTCGGGCAATTTTGTCATTACGCCGATCGCTCCTCATAACCTCAATGTTCGTCCGATCGTCCTGGCTGACAGCCATACGCTGTCGTTCGAGATCGAAGGACGCAGCTCCAAGTATCTGTTAACCTGTGATTCAAGAACTGAAGTGATCGACAACAGCGTAAGGATCTCCTTAAAAAAGGCTGCATTTCAGGTAAACCTGATCCGGTTACATAATGAAAGCTATTTATCGACGTTAAGGAACAAGTTGTTATGGGGCATTGATACCCGGAATTATTGAATGCGGATGCGCAGAGTTTTACTGTCCTTTTTTCTGGTTTGTTCCTCGATGATCGCTCCGGCCCAGACCTGGGAAGTTGGCGGATTTGCGGGCAGTTCGGGTTATATGGGTGATATCAATCCTGAAAAGCCTTATCTGTTCACGGATATTGCATTCGGAGGTCAGATCAAGAGAAATTTTGACGGTTACTGGTCATTGCGGTTCAACGCCGTGCATGGGAAAATCCAGGCTTCAGATGCGGCCTCATCCAATGAGTGGCAGCAACAGCGGAACCTTGATTTTTATTCGCCCCTCACGGAAGTATCGCTTCTCACAGAGTTCAACTTTTTTAAATATCACGCATCACTTGAGAGAAAGTATTCGCCTTATTTGTTTGCAGGCATAGGGGGGGCGGTATTTAACCCAAAAACGATGCTTGGCGGAGAGGAATATCAGCTGCAATACTACAATACGGAAGGGGTTACCTACAGACCCTATGCAATAGCCATTCCCTATGGCGCAGGCATTAAGTATAACATTACCGGTAACTGGAACCTGGCGGCCGAGATCGGTTACAGGACGGCTTTCAGCGATTATCTGGATGATGTGAGTACGGTGTATCCCGACCGTACCACGCTCGCCAGCCCGGAAGCCCGGCAGTTATCCGACAGGTCGGCATTAAGTATCCCGGCCGGCGTGCAGCGAGGCGACTTCCGCAAACGCGATACCTACATGTTTGTCGGCCTCAGCCTTAGTTTTACCTTCGTTACGCAGAAATGTTATTTTTAAGATTCCCGCCGATTTCACCGGCAGATGAAATAAATACAAAGGAAGTTATACCTTTGCCTGAATTTTTTCGTCATTAAACTACAAATTCTTAGCGGATTAAATACTTATTAATGAGTTTACGTGAGCAAATAGACATAAAGCGCTTACCTCAGCATGTGGCAGTGATCATGGACGGGAACGGAAGGTGGGCAAAGGAAAAAGGAAAGATGCGTGTATTTGGTCATCAGAACGGCGTCCTCGCTGTTCGCGATACGGTTGAAGGCGCGGTGGAGCTCGGCATACCTTACCTGACGCTTTATGCTTTCTCCACGGAGAACTGGAACCGGCCAAAACTGGAGGTCGCCGCCCTGATGGAGCTTCTGGTAGCCACGATCAGCCGGGAGACCAAGACACTAATGGATAATGACGTTCGTTTAAATGCAATAGGGGATCTGAGATCCTTGCCCGGCAGATGCTTTAAGCAGCTGCAGGAAACAATAGAGAAAACGAGTAATAACAAGCGCTGCACGTTAACGCTTGCACTAAGCTACAGTTCGCGCTGGGAGATAGTGAATGCGGTACGCGGCCTGGCAATAAAAGTTGAAGGCGGCGAACTGAAACCCGAAGAGATAGACGAGCAGATGTTTTCTTCACATCTCACGACAGCGGGTATGCCTGATCCGGAGCTGATGATACGCACCAGCGGTGAATACAGGATCAGTAACTATCTGCTGTGGCAGCTCGCCTATACAGAGTTATATTTCACTCCTAAACTGTGGCCGGATTTCAGAAGGGAGGATCTGTTTGAGGCAGTGATCGATTTTCAAAAACGTGAACGACGCTTCGGAAAGACAAGCGAACAACTCAACTAATTTTACTTTTAACAATATTTAACAACTGATTAAGTTATTTTAGCAGCGATAATTCTATTCAATGAACCGTATTTTTCTATTCATCATATTCTTAATTTCCTCAGCAACAGCAATCGCCCAGATCACTCCTGGCTTAAGAAGTTCTGCGGGGGACGACCTCAGTTATTTAAATCCGAAGGAATACATCATTGGCGGAACAGAAGTAAGCGGCATTCAGTTTCTCGATAAGAGCATCCTGGTTCAGATAGCGAAGCTGACACCGGGAGAACGTATCACCGTTCCCGGCGATGCCACCTCGAACGCTATCAAGAGCCTGTGGTCACAGGGATTATTTGATGATGTTCAGCTGAATATCGCGGAGATCAAAGGTGATTCGATCTGGTTCGAAATAAAGGTAGTTGAGCGTCCGCGTCTGACACGCATCAATCTTATCGGTGTACGTAAAGGCGAACGGGACGCATTGAACGAGAAACTGAATGACAAAACATCGAAAGTTGTTAACGAGAATCTGCTAAAAAGCACTTCTGATATCATAAAAAGATATTTTCACGAAAAAGGATACCTGAATGCAAAGGTGGCTATCTCTCAGCAGAAGGATACCAGCCAGGCGAATAACGTTGTCCTGAATGTTGATGTCAATAAAGGTGATAAGGTAAAGGTGGCCAGCATCTCTTTTGAAGGGAATAAGGACTTTTCCGATAAGCAACTCAGGAAGTACTTGAAAAAGACAAAGCCCTGGCTGATCTTTCACCGTAAATTCCTGAGAGAGAAATATGAAGAGGATAAGCGCACGCTGGTGGCGAAAATGCACGACAAAGGTTACCGCGATGCGGAGATCATCAGCGACTCGGTATATGCGATCGGCGATGATAAAGTGGGCGTGAATATCAAAGTGTATGAAGGACCGCAATATTATTTCGGTAATATTACCTGGGCAGGAAACGCCAAATACTCTACCGAAGTTCTTGATCAGATCCTCGGCATCAAGAAAGGCGAAGTCTTTAGCGAGGAGAAATTAAACAGGAAACTGAACGGCAGCCCGAACGGCAATGATGTTTCATCGCTGTACCTTAACGATGGCTACCTGACGTTCAACGTAGACCCTGTACAGACACGCGTTTACGGCGACAGCGTAGATCTTGAACTTCGCATTTATGAGGGCCCTCAGTACACCATTAACAAAGTGACCTTAAAAGGGAACGATATTACGAACGACAAAGTGGTGTTACGCGAGATCCGTACCAAGCCGGGGCAGAAGTTTTCAAAGGAAGCTGTGGTACGTACCACCCGTGAGATCGCCCAGTTAGGAAACTTTGACGAGCAGAAAACGGATGTCAGGCCAATTCCTAATCCTGCGGACGGCACCGTGGATATTGAATATTCGGTAGCTGAAAAACCGTCGGATCAAATTGAGCTTTCAGGTGGTTTCGGGGGAGGCCGTATCGTAGGTACGCTTGGTCTTACCTTCAATAACTTCTCGGCACGTAACCTGTTTAATTTCAAAGAATGGAAACCGCTTCCAAAAGGTGATGGTCAGAAGCTGAGCATCCGGGGGCAGACCAACGGCAAGCAGTATCAGTCGTACAGCTTCTCGTTCTCTGAGCCATGGTTGGGTGGTAAAAAGCCGATCTATTTTGGTATCAGTGCATTTACGTCTCTGCAGTCAAATCAGTTCTTTGACAATATTCCGGATGAAGACATTCAGCGGATCAGGTTGAACGGGCTTACGTTTACGCTTGGACAACGTTTGAAATGGCCGGACGACTGGTTCAGCATCAATCACTCGATAAATCTGCAAGAGTACAAGCTCAAGAACTATCCGGGCTTCCTGTTCTCGACTGGTAACTCCTACAACTTTAACCTGACACAGGAGATCAGCCGGAACTCGATCGATGCGCCGATTTATCCGACTTCCGGTTCGCACCTGAGGTTAACTATCCAGGCAACGCCGCCATACTCGTTGTTTAATAATATTAATTATAATACGGCCACTGATCTTGACCGGTACAAGTATACCGAATACCATAAATGGAAGTTCGAGGCGCAGTGGTATCAGCGCATCTATGGCAAGCTGGTGTTAAAAACACAGGCCCAGTTTGGTTTCCTTGGCCAGTACAATAAGGCCGTTGGCCAGTCTCCTTTCGAGCGGTTCAAGCTCGGTGGCGACGGTATGCAGGGTTTTGACTATCTGCAGGGATCCGAAGTGATCGCGATGAGAGGTTATGCCAATAATGCCGTTATCCCTGTGGGTTCTAATGCTCAGATCGCTCAGGCTTCCGGTAGTCCGATATTCAATAAATATATTCTGGAACTCCGCCATCCCGTTACATTGGGGGATCAGGCGCAGGTGTTCATCCTGGCCTTTGCCGAAGGTGGTAATACATGGAACAGATTCAAAGATTTTACGCCATTTAACATTCGCCGCTCAGCAGGGGTTGGAGCACGTGTTTTCCTTCCTATATTTGGTTTGCTGGGAATTGATTATGGCTATGGGTTTGATCCGATCCCGGGATTGCCGGATCAGGGACGTCAGGGATTCACATTCAGTATACAACAACAGATGGGAGGAGGATTTTAGAAATGAAGAAATATTTTTTAACAGCAGTAATACTGTTCTTTGCAGCGGCTTCGTCGTTTGCGCAGCGTTTCGCTTATGTTGACAGCGACTATATCCTGAAGCACATTCCGGAATATACCTCTGCACAAAAGCAGCTCGATGCGCTTTCTGAGCAGTGGCAGAAGGATGTCGATAATCGGTTTGCGGAAATTGAAAAGCTTTATAAGGCCTACCAGGCCGATCAGGTGCTTCTGACTGACGACATGCGTAAGCGCCGCGAGAATGAGATCATTGAGAAGGAAAAGGAGGCCAAGGAGTTTCAGCGGCTTAAATTTGGATATGAAGGTGAACTGTTTCAGCAGCGTACCCGACTGATCAAGCCCATTCAGGACCGCGTTGCCAAGGCGGTCCAGGCGGTTGCTGAAAATCAGCAGCTGGATATGATATTCGACAAGAACAGTGAGGTGATGTTGCTGTATGCAAGTCCGCGTCTGGACAAGAGCAACGATGTCATTACAAAGTTAGGTTATAAACCCGGCACTGCAGACAAACAATAAAAAGCAAATTAACGCGTAATCAATACAATAAAAATAAATCTGATAACACAACAATGAAAAATGTATTAAAAGTAGCAGTAGTTGCGGTAGGGATGTTCTTTGCGGCTAACGCGGCACAGGCACAACAGAAGTTTGCTCACATCAACTCGGCAGAGCTTTTACAATCAATGCCTGAAATGAAGACTGCTGACGCAACTTTTCAGACGTTTGCCAAAGCTAAACAAACTCAGCTGGAGCAAATGGATGCCGAGCGTCAAAAAAAGATGAATATATATCAGGAAAAGTATAAGACTTTATCTGAGGCTAATAAAGAAACTGTAGGGAAGGAACTCGAAGTACTGGTTAAAGAGATCCAGGATATGGAAAAACGTATCGGTGAAACCGAGCAGAAAGCTCAGGAAGAGGTGAAAACGAAACAAGCAGAACTATATCAGCCGGTTTACAAAAAAGCAGAGACTGCTGTTAAAGCGGTAGCCAAAGAAAAGGGATACGCTTATGTATTTGACGTTTCACAACCTGGTGTAGTGTATTTTGAGGGCGGTGACGATCTGTTACCTCTTGTAAAAGCTAAACTGGGTATCGCTGCAACCGCTGCTACTCCTAAAAAATAATCTG
>DASWXL010000219.1:0-5882 GCA_036405495.1 Sphingobacteriaceae bacterium
CTAGGCAACTCTGAAGCGGCGGTGCGTATCGTTCTTGTAGTTCCTCCCGATAGGCAACTGCTTTCCTGCAATTTCGACGGCATATGAATAATAACTTTCCACCTTGGATACCGAAACGATGAACGACCTGTGAATCCGGACGAAACGATCTTCAGGCAGAAGCTCCTCCAGTATACTGATCTTCTGCTTGGAGATCAATACTCGGTCGTGCAAAACAACCTTAATATAATCTTTCAGGCTTTCGATCCAAAGAATATCACTTACGTCGACCTTAACCATCTTTCGGTCCACCTTCAGATAAAGAAACAGATCTTTATTAAAAGACATCTTCTCTTCGACGGCTACCTGGTGGTGGTTGCCGCTTCCGATAAGATTAAAAACCTTATCCATCGCCCGTAAGAACCGGTCGAATGAAACCGGCTTAAGCAGGTAATCGACGGCATCAAGATCAAACCCCTCAACCGCATACTCACTGTAGGCAGTCGTAAAAATAACCCTCGGACGATTTTTAAGGCTCTTAAGCAGTTCGGTTCCTTTTAATCCAGGCATTTTAACGTCCAGAAACATCAGGTCCGCATTCTTTTGCTGAAGTACCTGGAAAGCATTAATACCATCCGGACATTTGGCGATGATTTCCACGTCCGCAAAATTCCGGAGGTAACTCTCGATCACCTCGATCGCATGCGGCTCATCATCAACTATAATGGTTTTTATTTTCATGACTTCAAATACTGACCCGTTTATCGAGTTTTAGTTCAAGAATTACCGCAAACATATCCTCCTCATCGAAAACCTTCAATCTATGGTGCTCCGGATAGAGGATCTCCAGCCGTTTGCGAACGTTGTTCAACCCAATATTGCCAAAATGTGTGGCTGCATCTTCAGGCAGAGATTCCGGTTTACTGTTAGATATCTTAAACTTCAAAAGATCGCCCTTTATCGAAAAGTCCATATTGATCCACGCCTGTCCGACTTTTTCGCTCGCTCCATGCTTAAACGCGTTCTCTACAAGCGGAAGAAGTAAAAGCGGAGCAATTTTTTGGCCATCAAGGCTGCCTGTAATGCTTAAATTCAGATCAAGCCGGTCTTCGTACCTGATCTTTTCCAATGCAATATAATTCTGAAGGATCTGCACTTCTTTCTGTAGTTCGATACTCTCCGAACTGCATTCGTATAGCATATACCGGAGGATCTCCGAGAGACCCATAACCACCGGGGGCGCCTGCTGCGACTGGCTCAAGGTGAGTGCATAGAGGTTATTTAATGTATTGAACAGAAAATGCGGATGTATCTGCCCTTTTAAAAAATTCAATTCCGCCTGCAACGCCGCCTGCCGCCTTTCATGCCACATTTTGAAGAACTTGACCGCTATCGCCAACCAGATGACCAAATTTGAGCCCTTAACTGCATTGATGAAGCTGGTTTGCCTCGACAATTGTCTTAAAAAGGGTTCATCAGGATCTTCCCATAACAGCATTTTGCCGGTTTCCTGCTGTATATCGTACAGATAGGGATTGATGAATAAAATATCAACTATCCGGGATGCAAGCGCCGAAAAAAAGATACATAAAAAGAGTGTCAATGCGAATTCGGCATACCGCTTAGGATAGAGAAATTTGGGGATGACCACATATGCAACTGTATAGAAATACAGGAGATGAACGGGCAGATAAAATAACGTGTTTCGTAAAGCCATCAGATATCCCTTCCCTACGCCATAAATAACGGTAAGAGATCCGACCACCACCAGCCAGAAAAGGACGTGCTGCGCAATGCGCTTGTAATTCAGCTCTGGTCCAAACAATTGCATTTACAAAATTAGGTTACGCTGACCGGACGCGACCTGTATATAGACCGACAACCGGCTTTCGTCGACAAACTGCAAGATAAGACGGCAAAACAGAGCAAACATTACAGCCTGCGGCTTTCATATGCAGTGAAGTCGTATTCATCCGGATTCCCTTGTCAAGTATCGCCTTTGCTGGCACCCCCCCGATGATCACGCCAAATTTGACCTGACATTAAAATTTGACATCATGAAAACGCCTTTAATTGCAACCATTGCATTGTTCGCTTACTCAATAGCATTCGGCCAGGAAAAACAAAATACATCCGGGGGCTTGTGGGTTGTGGAAAGCAACGTAAGATCGCCAAAACAGCAGGTGGTAAAATTTTATAATCAAAAACAGGAACTGATCTATCAGGAAGCCGTTAGTCACCGCCGGCTCAGAATAGAAAGACCGAAGATCAGAAAAGCGCTGGATACCGCTTTGAGCCGTGTGCTTTCCAGCCCTTCGTGGGTAGAGAAAGGCACGCTCGCCGCCGTCCTGAGAAAATAAGTTTGTTGTTTGTAATGGAGCCGGCAGAAATGCCGCTCCTTACTGTTGCGGCTCGAGCCAGTTTCCGTCTTCGCGAATGATGCCGATCAGCTCATCCAGTGCATTAGCTGTGTCTACATTCTTCTTTACGACTTCCTTACCTCGATACAACGTGATCTTACCCGGACCTGTTCCGACATAACCGTAATCCGCGTCGGCCATTTCACCCGGACCATTTACGATACATCCCATGATGCCGATCTTCAGTCCCTTCAAATGGTCGGTCCGGCTGCGGATCATTTGCGTTGTCTCCTGCAGATCGAAAAGCGTCCGGCCACAACTTGGGCATGAAATGTATTCCGTTTTTGAGATCCTGCTTCGGGTAGCCTGAAGAATGCCAAACGACGTCGATACAATTGTTTTCGGCGAGATCTGCGGAGCATCCAGCCAGATGCCATCGCCAAAGCCATCAACCAATAAAGCGCCGGCGTCTGTAGCCGCGTATAACGGAAAGTAAGTGGTTAATCCGGAGTCAGGAGCCATAAGTCCTGAGTTTTCCTGACTGATGACTGATGACTGATGGCTGATAACTGAATTGGAATAACTTCTCTTAACGATCACCGGCACATCCAGGCCCATTTCCATAAGCCGGAAAAAGAACTGCCGCTGATCGGCCATTCCATGTTCTGCACTCGTTTTCAGAACGAAAACTAGAGTTTTATCGATCCGGAGATCGTCAAAAGCTTCCGTATCTATATCGTTTCCAGAGACAACGACCAGGTTTAATGAAGCATCTTTATCCTTTGCCGCTGCGTATTCGTTCAATGAAAACAGGGGATGGCAATTTGCTTTCGATGCCAGCTTCAGCCACGTCGTATAATTGTAGAGCTGTTTCAGATTGCCGGGAAAGTTGAACGATGGCAACTCATCCGCCAGATAGACAAAATCGACCGATTGCTCGGCCATACTGTACTTGTCAAGAACAGGCGTATACAGATAACCGGCATCGGCAAGAACAGCTGGGTCCTTCAGATTTTTACCCGAAAGATCAACAACCACCCTCGGCACCTGATGGCCGCCGATAAAAGTATTCAGTTCTGCGGTATGCCGCTTTTGATACTCGTAAGGAGTGAAATTAGCTGGGAGTTGTGAGTTGTGAGTTGTGAGTTGCTGACTATGAGTTACAGCCAGCTGCCTTCTCTTATATCTTTCAGCCAATGCAATGGCTACAGGCGCTTCAAACTCCGGATCCTCGGTAAGCGAAACACGAATAGTATCTCCCAAACCGTCCTCCAGTAAGGTTCCGATTCCGACCGCCGACTTGATCCGGCCGTCTTCACCGTCTCCGGCCTCTGTTACCCCAAGGTGCAGCGGATAGTTCATCCCTTCACTCACCATAGCTTCAACCAGCATACGGTATGCCTGTACCATCACCTGCGGGTTACTCGACTTCATCGAGATCACGAGGTTGTAGAAATTCAGGTCCTCACACATCCTGATGAACTCCATTGCCGATTCCACCATACCTTGCGGGGTGTCACCGTACTGGCTCATGATGCGGTCAGAAAGTGAACCATGATTGGTCCCGATGCGCATAGCCGTACCGTATTCCTTACAAACTGCTACTAAAGGCTTAAATTTTTGATATATACGCTCCAGTTCAGCCTGATAAGCTGAAGGAGTATACTCTATGTTTTCAAAACGCTTTTTATCCGCGTAGTTTCCCGGATTTATCCTGACCTTCTCCACTATCCTGGCTGCCACTTCAGCCGCATTTGGCGTAAAGTGAATGTCTGCAACCAACGGAACATGATATCCGCGAAAGCGAAGCTCCTTTTTTATTTCAGCTAAGTTCTGTGCCTCTTTAATGCTTGGGGCAGTGATACGGACATATTCACAACCGGCTTCAACCATTCGAATAGTTTGTTCAACAGTACCCTGCGTATCCATGGTATCCGTTGTGGTCATGCTCTGGATACGAATAGGATTATTTCCTCCTAACGGAATATCCCCAACAAAAACCTCCCTGGTAATAAATCTTGAATATTCGGTTAATGAATTACAATAGGTTCCTTTCAGCACTCGTATCGCGTCAGCCTTCATGAAATTGGATTAATTGACAAAAATAAGAAAAGGATATGAGTAAACTAAACGAGCCGATCCCTCACCACGAGCGTGCCCGCAATTTTATCATGCAGGCATTGCTGCCGTTTGTCAAAAAAACCGGAAAGATAACCAACTCCGAGGGTCAGCTTACTGATCAGCTTGGCAAGGTTCCGCGATGCCGCTCTTGCAGTTGTTATGCGCAGGCCGTTTTCATCTGTAACCTTCAACCCCAGCAGCACCTTTCCAAAAGTTCCCTGCCGTCCGGATGATTCTAATAGAATACTGTAAGGAATTCGCGATACCGGGATCAGAGCCAATGCTGCAACAGAAAGGGCGATCTGGATCACCTTTTTATCAGTCAGTGAAACCGCCAGTACGGCCACAAAACAGTAAACAGCAAAGATGATCAGATAATCAATAGCTGCAGCAAGCAGCCGCTGATCGAGCGTTGCAAAATACTGCGGAATCACTGCCTGCTCCTTAAAACCGAGAAGCTCACGCAACTCGGAAAGTTCATGAGCTTCTTTATAGTCGTCCATTTCGGGCGTCTTAATAAAGGTTGTCGGCCGGATAGACAAGGTCTTCAGTTCGCTGTAAGAGTACGGGCCCCGGGGCTTACCTTCAACCACGACCAGGTATTGCTTCTCCATGCTAGTACCGCCGTACCTTGAAATCAGAAACGCCGCCCTTCATCAGAATGTTGATCTTCTTTACTGATGAGGCATAGTTCTCGGTTATATAGCTGCCGTCGTCCTGTTTGGTAAAACCTGCAAAATCTTTTGACGACAATCCGGTCTCAACCTCGATGCGGCAGCCCACGCCGGAAGGAACAGAAAGCTCCACCTCGGCTACTCCTGTCTCCACATTAACATCGGTGTTATGCAGGTCGCCCAGCTTAACCTCAAATGATGCAGCTCCGCCCTTTAACGCAAGGTTGGCAACTTTGAACTGTGACAGGTCAAAGTCGGTCTTTCCGGCGCCCATTTCCACGTTAATATTCCATACCGGATTGCTGTTGAGTCGAAGTGTCGCCTTATTGGTCCGGAAGTTACTGCCGCTGCGTATCCTTTGCTTTCCGTTCATTTTGAAATGCAGGACCTCCATGCTGTCGCGGCTGCTTTTAGTGAGCGAATATTTTCCAAAGCGCTGTGCGATCTCGGCATCAAATAAGTTGGTGGTACTGTCTGACAGGTTGTATGAGGTTGCACCACCGGAAATATTAAGCTCCGCCTTCTGGATCGAAGAAATGAATGGCTCTGAAAAAGAATTCCGTCTCGTCGCTTTTGAAACTTCCTCACCGTCGTTATCATTCCATTCAAAATGCCACTTACCTCCGTTTGCCGGCGGATGCGTTGAACCATAATATCCCACGAAGACCAGCACCGCCAGGGTGATCACTCCTGCGATCCAGGGGCCGCTGCTCCGTTTACTCCTGGCAAAAAGCATTTCCGCTCCCCA
>DASWXL010000220.1:0-13009 GCA_036405495.1 Sphingobacteriaceae bacterium
CAGGCTTTGGAAGAGTTACTAAAACACTTTTTACTTTCCTCTTCCTCGCTTCAACAGATGCTTGCATATTCTTGTTCCGTACTAAAATCTAAGTGCTTTTACCAGAATTATTAAAGGGCAAATTTCGAGGGCACAAAGATAAATAATTAAATAAACTTTAGAAAATTGATAGTCAGACAAAATGATTGAGGCCGCCCTTAGAAACTGAAACAGAAAGATTAGCGAAACCAGCAATAAAGCTAAATAACAAAATATCTCTCCATAGTTGTACGGCGATAAACTAAAAGCCACAACTATTGGAAGAAAAATTATTGCTGCGTTAAAATAGGCTAGATGGAGCAAAGAAATATACTGTTCTACCATCCGCCCTATATCGAACAAGATCGCAACTAAACGTAATACCAGTATCTTAAGGGCGAAAAGCCCGATAATTAACAGCGACAAAATAATAAACCACTCAAAACCGTCGAAATTATATTCGAGTTGAAGGTATTTGCCCACCAGATACAGAAACATACCGATCGTTAACCCGAAGAGCAGATAGAAGAAAAGAAACGGCCACGAGCTGAATATACTGCCGTCCAGACTAATCTTACTTAACATCCGATTGCTATAAAACGACTCAGTAATTGAGTTCAGCTCTTTGGCAAAGGCGTTTCTAAGAACTGCAAAAAAGATCACCAGGAAAACAATAAAGAAAAACACCCATTGCTCCCGTTCAGGCATAGGTTTTCCTTCATTATGGCGGTCAACTTTTTTAGGAAATCTTGCCGCCCAGCTTTGAAAGTCAAGACCTTTTACCGTGTGCACTCTTACAAGACTATCCAGAAAAAGATTGGGGCGGTCAGGATCAGGTGCTTTGATCCAGACCATGGACAACGAATCACCCACTGCCTTCAATGAATCCTTTACGGCCCGTACGGAATCAATATAAGCCTGCTGACGGTCTGCTGCTGCCCTATCTGCACCGTACCTCGGCCGCAATCCTTGCGATACGCTGCCGGCATCCGCCGAATCGACCTGCGCTGCCAGTGTGAAACTCAGCCAAAATAAAAAACAAAATCCGTACAGCTTTTTGCCCATTTATCAGAACAAGGCGGATGCCTGATTGTATTTCCCACGGCGAATTTACCGGAATATTCGGGGCTTTCCTAACGAAAGTAGCGGCGGCGTCTTCACCGTGTATTTATAGCAGCGCAGGCTGCTATAAATACACGGGCTTGTCAAGCTTGGTGGCGATCCTGTAAGCGGCATTCATCAGACCTACATGACTGTATGCCTGCGGGAAGTTACCCCATTGGCTGCCGGTCTCCTCGTCCACATCTTCACTGAACAAAAGCAAATGGTTACAGTACTGGATCAGATTCTCAAATTCACGTACAGCATCATCGATCCTGCCTACACAAGCCAGCGCCTCCACATACCAGAAAGCACAGATCAGGAAAGTCGTTTTGGGCCGGCCAAAATCATCCGAATGCAAATATCGGTAAAACAGTCCTTTAGGCGTTTTCAGTTCCTTTTCAAGAGCCGCTAAATGATTACGCGCTTTTTCTGACGACGGGTCCAGATAATGCATCATGATAAGCTGCAATGTACTGGCATCAAGATGCTCGCTGCCGACAGCATTTGTATATACTCTACGAACCGGGTCGTAACAGTTCTCTATGTGTTCAGCTGCCCGCCTCTGCAGGTTCACAGCTCTTTCCTCCAGCTCGTCGTTCCCGATCGAACGGGCCATTTTAGCCGCCGCAACGCATCCGGCCCACTGAAACAGGTTACTGTAACAGTGCGTATTAGCTATGTTGCGAAACTCCCATATTCCCGCATCTTTTTCGTCAATTGTCCGCTCGACCTTCTTCAATGCATAATCGATCCACCGATATGAATCTTTCCTTTCCGAAAACACGAACCGATGGTCAACATACAACGGCAGCAGCGAGATCAGAACCTGCCCGTATATATCATTCTGAATATGCTCAGACGCCTGATTTCCTATTCGGACAGGCTTATTTCCCATGTACCCGTCCAAATGATCCATAATTATTTCTTCCAGATACTTTTTCCCCGTTATACCATACAGCGGCTGGTAACGAAAGTCTTCCGAAACCGAAATGTCTGTAACGTAGTTGAAGTAGTTTTCCATTTCCTCGAACTGACCCACGTGGTTAAGGGCCGAAATAACGTAGAAGGTGTCACGGAGCCAGCAAAAGCGATAGTCCCAGTTCCTTCCGCTGCCCGGCGACTCGGGAAGACTCGTGGTGCTTGCTGCGATGATCGCTCCCGTGTCTTCAAACTGATGTATCTTAAGCGCCAGCGCTGATCTGATCACATATTTCTGATGAAACTGCGCAATGGTGGAGTGCTTAATCCAGCGCCGCCAGTATTTTATCGTTTCAGACAAAAACTCTTCCACGGTACTCGCCAGGGGAGCCTCCAGCGGCTGCCCGTAGGCCAGCACCAGGTATTTCGTGTCATTCAGCACGAAATACTGCTCATCAAATACATAGCTGACCGGAATATCCGTTGTCAGCCTCATGGCATCGTAGCAGCCCTCGAACTGGATGTGGTTACTGCCGCGATGCCTGGCTACCTTTTTAAGTCCATAATCGCACACCGGATCGCATACCACTTTGATCCTTGGCGACCCCTCTACGGCAACGATCTTCCGCATCAGCATCAACGGTTTGAAGAACCGCTCATATCGCTTGAAGCGCGGTGCAAAATCGTAGACCCGGTACTTTCCGCTGCTGCACGTAACCTCCGTACAGAGAACGTTCGTATTCTCAAGGTAAAACTGTGATGTGGAGTACTCCCCCTCGGGCAGGAGGGTAAATTCACCGCCCTTCTGCTTATCAAGCAACCGGCCAAAAACAAATGAGCTGTCAAATCGCGGCCAGCACAACCATTCGATGTTCGTATTGACATGAACATGTGCCAGATATGCACAGTTGCCGATAAGGCCGGTTTGATAGGTGTGTCTTGCCATGCTGAAATACTGATGCGGGGGTTTAACTCCGATATAATTCGTTAACCATCGCTTTGGTTTTATGAGAAACTCTTTTTCCGCGTTTTCAAAAATCGGCGGGACCTGCATTTACCTTTGGGAAATAAGCCTCTTGCCGGCGACGGGCCGCTTTTTAATTAAAAACATCCCGGCCCACTGACTTAAAACGTAACTTTGCAGAATGGCCGGCATCTACCTGCATATTCCCTTTTGCAAAAAGGCGTGTTTTTATTGCGACTTCCACTTCACCACTTCATTTAAGTATAAAACTGAAGTACTGGAGGCTATGCATCGGGAGGTGGAATTCCGGAAAGACTACCTAAGCGGCGCACGTGTGGATACCATCTACTTCGGCGGCGGAACGCCATCGGTCCTGGAGGCTGCCGAGATCCGGTCGCTGCTGGACCACCTGACGTCCGTTTTCCCGGTTGCCGAGACAGCAGAAATTACGCTCGAAGCCAATCCGGATGATCTTCACAAAGAGAAAGTCAAAGAACTACGGCAAACGCCCATAAACCGCTTTAGTATCGGAACACAGTCGTTTTTTAACGATGACCTTAAATGGATGAACCGGGCGCATACTGCTGACGAAGCGGAAAGCGCTATTAAACGCGTCCAGGACGCCGGGTTTGAAAACATCACCATCGACCTTATTTACGGCTATCCGTTGCTTAGCGACCAAAAATGGCAGTTCAACATTTCAAAAGCGATCTCGCTGGAGGTGCCGCATATCTCCTCATACTCGATGACGGTAGAACCACGCACCGCCCTGGCATCGTTCATTAATAAAGGGAAGCAACCGCCGTTGAACGACCACCAGAGCGCCGGTCAGTTCGTCTCCCTCATCGAATCATTATCCGAAGCAGGATTTGAGCACTATGAAATTTCAAACTTCGCTAAACCAGGCAGACACTCACAGCACAATTCCAACTACTGGAAAGGCATCGGGTACCTGGGAATCGGACCGTCCGCACATTCTTTCAATAGCGAATCGCGGCAGTGGAACGTTGCCAGCAACGCCCGGTATCTCGAGGCATTAGCCAAAAACACCATCCCGGCAGAAATGGAGATCCTTTCAACGGCCGATCGTGTAAACGAATACATCATGACCTCTTTACGAACCATGTGGGGACTTGATCTCTCAAAAGTGGACGCCGATTTCGGCTACGCCTGCAGAACCGGGATCGAACGGTCGGTTCGCGAGTTCATTGAAAAGGGACATGTCGTGGAGAATGCCGGCATCCTTACGCTCAGCTCTGAAGGAAAACTGTTCGCCGACCATATTGCATCGCAACTGTTCATCGACCCCGACCAGATCTGATGAATGACTTTAAGAACTATGGTCGTAAACCATCTTCCATTCGCCCGCGATTTTTTTCATCAGGATCGTCGAGTAACCATTCGGTTCGTCTTTCTCACGTTTCAATTGCCACTTTAAAAGAATTAAGGCGTTCCCAGGATCGATAAAGCGGACCTCCCTGATGTCGAAGGACAGATAACCCATCCGGCCTTTATCGGGATAACTCTTTCTGTAATTATCCAGCGTAGTTTGCCACCCGTGTTTGGGGCCGTTAGAACCGACAAAAACCAGCGAGTCAGACTTCCAGTAGCCTTGCATAAATTCTTCGAGGTGGCCGTTATTCCAGGCCTGGCGCTGGCCTTCGATCACTTTCAACAGGGGCTTTGGATCTTGCGCCGCAGCGCTAAGTGACAACGCCGATAAGAACACAAATAACAGAAATCGGTTCATATGAGTAAGTTCTGCTGAAAAGTACAAAAAAACCAGCACAATTTGACTTGCCTGTTACACCGGCCCGAAATCAAACTTTTATCTTCGGATTATCGTTAATTTCTATTTGAAAGGACGCATCATGCGGGGTTATGGCTTTTCTAAATTTTCTGCAGACGAACTTCCCAAAGGCGGATTCGATGCTTTGCTGAAGCTGTTTCTCGAGTTACTCAATTACACATCGGGCGATGCTAACGAAGCGCTTGCCTGGATGAATGAGCTTGATAAACAGTACAATCTGACCAACAATGAATACGGAATGGGGGATTTCATAGAAGACCTTAAGCGCAAAGGTTATATCGACGATGATCAGAAGAATCCGGGTGGTTTCATGATCACCGCAAAAACTGAACAAAGCATTCGTCAGTCCGCTCTGGAAGAGATCTTTGGTAAACTGAAGAAATCGGGCAAGGGAAATCACAGCACGAGTATTTCCGGTTTGGGCGAAGAGAAGAATGCCGACCGGCGGGAATACCAGTTCGGCGACAGCCCCGATCAGATCGACATGACCTCATCAATCCACAATGCCC
Source organism: Sphingobacteriaceae bacterium (assembly GCA_036405495.1). GTDB lineage: Bacteria > Bacteroidota > Bacteroidia > Sphingobacteriales > Sphingobacteriaceae > DASWTL01. The sequence continues at coordinate 5,324 of DASWXL010000220.1, forward strand.
AGATCAACCACGGCATCGGCGATTTTACTATGACGGAACACGATCTCGAGGTAGAGGAAAAAGACTTCAAAACCATCACTTCGACCGTGTTGATGATCGATATTTCACACTCGATGATCCTCTATGGTGAAGACCGCATAACGCCCGCCAAAAAGGTTGCGATGGCCCTTGCAGAAATGATCAGGCGCAAATACCCGAAAGACACACTCGATATTGTCGTCTTTGGCAATGACGCATGGCCGATCACATTAAAGGACCTTCCTTATCTGCAGGTTGGCCCCTATCATACCAACACCTATGCGGGCCTTGAACTCGCCGCTGACATCCTGCGGCGAAGAAAGACCCATAACAAACAGATCTTCATGATCACCGACGGAAAACCGACCTGCCTGAAAGAAGGTGGCAAGTATTACAAAAACAGCATCGGCCTTGACAGAAAGGTGGTCAATAAAACGCTGAACATGGCCGCCCAATGCAAGCGGCTGAATATTCCGATCACTACTTTTATGATCGCCCGCGACCCTTATTTACAGCAGTTCGTACGCCAGTTTACGCAGATCAATCAGGGGAAGGCCTTCTACAGCTCGCTGACCGGCCTGGGTGAATATATTTTTGAAGATTACATTCGGAACAGAAGGCGGACGGTACGATAATCGGCTGCATCGACAAACAGACTAACCGGCTGATGGACTAAACACACTAATGGACAAATTAAGCATAAAAACACTCGGAGAACTTAAAGCATCAGGTTACCGCCCGCGGTCGGTAAAAGAAGAACTGCGCGAAAACCTGATCAAACAGCTAAAGAGTAAAGAGCAGGGTTTTGAAGGGATCATCGGTTATGAGGAAACTGTAATGCCGGACCTGCAGACAGCCATCCTGTCGCAGCATAACATCCTGTTACTCGGACTGCGTGGACAGGCAAAAACACGTATCGCCCGTCTGATGATCAACCTGATGGATGAATATGTTCCTTACATCGATGGATCCGAACTGTTCGAAGATCCGCTAAACCCTATTTCGTGGTTCGGACGAAACGAAGTTAACACCAAAGGTGAGAATACTCCTGTTGCATGGCTGCACCGCTCTGAACGTTATACCGAAAAGCTAGCTACCCCGGATGTAACAGTGGCCGACCTGATCGGTGATGTCGACCCCATAAAGGCCGCCACCCTGAAGCTTACCTATTCGGATGAGCGGGTGATCCATTTCGGACTGATACCCCGCGCACATCGCGGCATTTTCGTCATTAACGAGCTGCCTGATCTTCAGGCACGGATACAGGTCTCGTTGTTTAATATTCTTCAGGAAAAGGATATTCAGATCCGTGGCTTCAAACTTCGGCTGCCATTGGATATTCAGTTTGTTTTTACAGCAAATCCCGAGGACTATACCAACCGCGGCGCCATAGTAACGCCGCTGAAGGACCGTATCGAGAGCCAGATCCTGACACACTATCCGCGTACGGTTGACATTTCCAGAAAGATCACCCAACAGGAAGCATCGCTGACACCATTCCAGAAAGAAAACATCGAAGCGGACGGACTGGTTAAAGACCTGGTCGAACAGATCGCTTTCGAGGCACGGAACTCGGAGTACATTGATAAAAAATCGGGTGTTTCCGCCCGCTTAACTATCACGGCATTTGAAAACCTGGTAAGCAACGCCGAACGCCGGATGCTGGTGAATGATGAAGCCACAACGTTCGTCCGCATCTCTGATTTTCTCGGCGTTATCCCCGCTATCACGGGCAAGATCGAACTGGTTTATGAAGGCGAACTCGAAGGGCCGGCAAAAGTCGCCAATATACTGGTCGGCAAGGCTATAAAAACGCTAATGGCGCAGTACCTGCCCGACCCTGAAAAACTTAAAAAATCAAAAACCGCAAATCCATACTCTGATATTGTCACCTGGTTCGGGTCAGGCAACAGTATCAATCTCTTTGATGACCTCCCCCTTTCTGAGTATAAGAGTATACTAAATTCGGTCCCGGGATTAAAAAATGTAATAAAACAGTTCCATCCGCGTCTAAGTGAAAGCCAGCAACTGCTGATGATGGAGTTTTTACTCCACGGATTAGCAGAGTTCTCGCAGGTTAGCAAAACGTATCTCGACAACGGTTTTGAGTTCAAGGATATGTTCAACAGTCTCTTCAGCTCTGAATTTGATGAGGACGACGATGAATATAACGACAACCGGAGGTATTAAGAACTTTAAATTTTATGGGAGCCAGGACTTTGAGTTTAATTCTCACCAGTATTCTATTGCTGGTGATCGATTTTTATATTTTCTACGGTTTGCGTTCGATCCGGAAAAAATGGAACGCGCGGATCAATGTCATTTTCAACTATGCCTGGTGGGGATGGTCCGTCCTTCTCATCCTGGCGGTCTTTTTGGGCATGTACTTCAATGCAAGGCTTACCATACGGTCCATAGCACTGGTGGCCTTTTTCATCACGTTCGTGAGCAAACTCGTTTTTTTGCCCTTCCTGTTCATTGATGATATCCGGCGCCTTTTTATATGGGGAAAACGAAAAGCGACCACTGCCAAAAAAGCTACCGAAAGCCCGGCAGACGCCGAAAAGATCTCAAGATCGGAGTTCTTGCTGAAAGCAGGCATCGCGGTAGCGGCCGTTCCGTTCACATCACTGACATGGGGAATTGCTTCGGGAGCGTATGATTATCAGATCAGGAGACAGAAATTGCACCTGAAAAACCTCCCGAAGGCATTTGACGGTATGAAGATCGCACAGTTATCGGATATCCATTCCGGCAGTTTTTATAACCGGCGGGCAGTTTTGGGCGGAGTTGAGATGCTACTCAAAGAAAAACCGGACATGGCATTCTTTACCGGCGATATCGTGAATAACCTGGCGTCAGAAATGACGGAATACCAGGACATATTCTCCAAAGTCAGGGCACCGCTTGGTGTCTATTCTGTTTTAGGGAACCACGACTACGGTGAATATTATTTCGGCCCGGCACCATCGGCAGCAAAAGCAAAGAACCTGGAGGGTCTGATCGCCACACATAAGAATATGGGGTGGGACCTGCTAATGAACGAGAACCGGCGAATAACTGTCGATGGTGAGGAAATAGCCGTGATCGGCATTGAAAACTGGGGTGGAGGCCGCTTTCCAAAGTTCGGCCGCATGGACCTGGCAGTACAGAACACGAATGATGTCCCTGTAAAGCTTCTGCTTTCGCATGATCCGTCCCATTGGAAGGCACAGGTATTAAAAGATTATCCTCAGATCGACGCCATGTTCAGCGGCCATACTCATGGCATGCAGTTCGGCGTCCAGACCGAAAGCTTCCAATGGAGTCCGGTACAATATGTCTACGACGAATGGGCCGGACTTTACCAGCAGAATGATCAGCAATTGTATGTTAACGTCGGCTACGGATTCCTGGGATATCCCGGCCGGGTTGGTATTTTACCTGAAATAACGATATTTGAGTTAAAGCAAGCTTAGAATCTTGCGGCAACTATGCGTAAATACGTCAGGCAGACGCTCGACCTGCTGCTCTTCAGCAATATCTTTATCGCCTTATGCGCCGTTGCGCAGGGACTGGTAACCTACCATCTGTTAAATGCCAGGCCGGATGAACATGTGCTTGGCATCTTGTTTTCAGCTACGCTGGCACTCTATAACTTCAGTATTTTTCTGTCCAGGCCAAAGCACCCGGAAAGATCTCCCTTCGCAAGAGTGCGGTGGATCTTTTCCCATCAGCGCCTCATGATCACGCTGACCATCATCGCCGTTCTTTCGCTCATCCCGCTGTTCCTTTTTCTGTCGGCAACGTCCAAGATCCTGTTGTTATTCCTGGCACTCGTGTCGGTGACGTACAACCTGCCCCTTTTCAGCTTTCATAATAAGAGCTTCAGCCTGAGAAACATTCCGGGCATCAAGCTTTTCATCATCGCGATGGTATGGGCGTTCAGCGCCGTCCTGCTGCCCATTCTGGAGCTCGAAAGCGACATTGTGACCGTGACCTCCCGGGATGCCATCCTGTTAACAGCCAAACGCTTTCTCCTGGTAGCTGTCCTGATCGTTCCATTCGACATTCGTGACCTGTATCAGGACAAACACTATGACCTGAAGACTATACCGGTCATGTTCGGGGAAAAACGGGCCTATCTGTTTTGCCAGTTTCTCCTCATGGCTTATGTGGCCATGCTGTTTCTGTTTACGAACCAGCTTAACAACGATTTCGCCGCACTTACGCTGACCGCCATCCTTACCGGCTGGCTGATCTTTAGATCCGACCTCAAAAAGAATGAATACTATTATTTCTTTCTGATCGACGGCGTCATGATACTACAATATATCTTACTGGTGCTCTTTAGTCTCCGGTTTTGATCTTGCTTTCAAACCACGATGCGTATCCGGCGTTTCTTCTAAATAATCACACCATGAGAATATCCTTCCTTCTGTTTTCGGTATTCGCCCTGGCGGCTTCCTGTAATACACAAACCGGTGATACCGAGGTTCAGCGATTACGCGAAGAAACGTTCAGGCTGCGGCAGGAAAATGACAGTTTGAAGCGAGTGGCCGACCGTGCAAAAGAAGATACAACTGTCAGAGACACTTTCCAGCCGGCCGAGCATCCGTTAAAAAACCCAAGCTATCCCAGATTTCCCGGAAAACATGCGGTTACGCTTCAATGGATCAGCTGGGAATATCCTGGTTACGTTACTATCAGTCCCGGCGAAAAAGGCTGGTACTCGATACGGGGAGGCCAGACCGACAGAAACAATCCGGACAATTACCTGAAGATCAGCGGCCGGATAAGACCGGTCACCGCCCGGGAGCTCGTCTTTGAAGGCACTATTGAAAGTCGGATCGACCACCTCAACGAGGGCAAAGCATGCGTCAGGAACGGCCAAAAAACGTTTAAAGCCTCCGGCAACAGGAAATACTGGCGCCTTCAGGACATGACCAACTGCGAAGGCGGAACCCTCGATTATATCGATATCTACTTTTAGACCACAAACTTATACCCCACGCCACGCACCGTTTGCAGGTACTGAGGCCGGTCAGCATTATCCTCGATCTTCTTCCTCAGACGTACGATATGCATATCAAGCGTCCGGGTATTCACATCAGAGTTATAGCCCCAGACCACCATCATCAGTTCATCACGATTGACAACCTCATTGGCATGCTTCAGAAAGTACAGTAAGATTCGGTTCTCAAGAATGGTCAGCTCCACCTTCCGGCCGGCTTTTACCAAAGAATGCGTATTGGGATGGTGCTCCATGTCGCCAAAGCGGTGTAGCTCCGACTTCTCATTGTTGATCACGAATTTTACCTTGTTCTCGATCAGCGCCACAAGCACATCCATATTGAACGGCTTGGTCACATAGTCGGATACGCCGAAACTGTAAGCATCGATCTTATCAACGTCCTGGGCTTTGGCTGTCATCATGATGATCAGATTATCGAAGCCCTTCAGACGTACCGATTGACAAACATCAGAGCCCTGCTTCACCGGCAGCATCCAGTCGAGCAACACAATATCGGGGCGTTCATTCATGATCAGCTCTTCAGCCTGGCCGCCGTCTGCAGCTTCTATTACCTGGTAGCCTTCAGCCTGTAAACGATGAACGATCAAAAAGCGAAGATTTTCGTCATCTTCAATTACTGCGATCTTAACGTGTGTCTGCATATTACTTTTCGTATGGCAATGTTATCGTAAATTCTGAACCTTTTCCCACCCTGCTCCTTACCGAAATGGTTCCGTTCATAAAATTAACCACTTCTTTACAAAATGCCAGTCCCAGGCCCACACTTCCCTGCTGATTGTACTGGCTTTGGATCCGGTAAAACTTCTTAAAAATATTATCGAGATCCTTGTTGTGGATGCCTATACCCTGATCGGCGAAACGCAAAACCACCGTACCCTTTATCTTTCGGATCATGATATCCAACACCTTACGATCAGGAGGAGAGTATTTATACGCGTTATCGATCAGGTTCTGGAAGATACTCGTCAGTAACACCGGATCGGTCGTATAGTACTCGATGCCCTGTATCGAAAACGAAATATCGAAGTTCGGGTACTTTAACTGGTATGCATCGATAATATTCTGGCAAAAAACGTCGAGATTGATATTTTCCGACTTAAGCCGGATGGCCTTGTTCTCAATTTGCGTGAAAGAAAGCACCTTGTTCATCAGGTCATTCAGCTTATCGGCTTCCTCGTCGAGTATTTTACCGTAATGCAGCCGTTCACGTTCGGAAAGCTGACTCGCGCTCCGGATGTTGTTCCCTGCGATCTTGATGACACTTACCGGCGTCTTAAACTCATGTGTAAGGTTGTTCACGAAATCATATTGCAGCTTATACATCCTGCTGTTGATGTTCAGATTCCGGTAGATCAGATAGGCGATCGTGGAAAGGATCAGATAGATGAAAAAGATACCCGCGGCAATAGGCAGAAACCGGCTGTTGATCTCTTTACGCAGAAACGCGGTCGTTGATCTGAAGTAAAGCTTATAATCGGAAAACGCACCCGGCAAAGGAATATCGGTACTGATGGTTGAAGGATTGTTATCGAGCGGTTCATAGACGAGCGGTTCGATAGTGATCACCTGATAAAGTTCCGGATGAATGTTATTGAGCCGTAGCTTTTTTGCATTCAGATAAAATGAAAGGAGGTCATGCTGATAAACGGCCGACAGCGGTCCGTCCTCATACATCATTTCCTGGTAGATCCGCAACTCCTCCCTGCGCGGAATGTTCATGTACGTGATGCGGTTGGGCGTAATGCTGTAGAACGTGTTAAAGATATCTTCACTGCGAATCGCCTGCGTGGTATCGATGGTCTCTATATATCCGCTGAAACGGATGGCCATCTTATTGAATTCATCGGCTGTCTTTAACGACAGGCTATTCGGTCTGGAGTTCTTGAACAGTACTGCCGAGTCAGCCGGTATATCGCGGCCGAACTGATAAACAGCTTTGGGGCCCATGGAAAAATTATTTACACGAAACCCGTCAGAAATAAAATGGTTGCTGATCTCGGTATCATAAAAGAGTATCCTTTCAACAAACGGGTACTCCCGTAAAACTGAATGTACATACTTCGCAGCAGACACCGAATCCAGATATCCCTGATAAAAGGAGATCTCCGGTATCTTATTGGAAAAGAAGTCGTTATAAGGCTTTACCGTTTGTTCCAGGACATCGATCTTCTGCGTGGCAAACTCATTCTCCACATATTTCCTCGTCAGGTTATATCCCAGGTAGAGCGCAACAATGAACGAAACAGTAGTCAGAACAACAAAAACAATGATCAGCGAGAAGTTTTTGCGGTAAAATAGCTCCTGTTCCTTCATACTTACTTCTGCTTCAAATTAGAGTCAAGGAACTGTTCCAGCTGCTGATAAAACTCCAGGCGGTTCTCCTGATTACGGAAAAAGTGCGCCTCATTCTCTTTAAGAATATATGTAACCGGAACACTGCGCTTTTTAAGCTCTTTTACGAACTGGTTCACCTCACTGATGTTAACGCGGGAATCTTTTGCGCCCTGCGCGATCAATACAGGTGCCTTTATCCTGTTGGCGTGAAATACCGGCGAAACGTTCCGGAAATAATCGGCGTTTGTTTCCGGGTTTCCAACCATTTCATAATACATCTGAAGGTAAGGCTTGTAATATGGCGGAACACCCTTAAGATG
>DASWXL010000221.1:0-18101 GCA_036405495.1 Sphingobacteriaceae bacterium
GGCATAATTCCCCGTCTTAACACCATCAAATGTCACCCCAAGTTTATTGCTGAAGAAATCCTGCATGTTGGGAATGATGCCGAAAACGCCGATCGAGCCAGTAATAGTGTTAGGCTGTGCAAATATCGAATCGGCAGCGCAGGCAATGTAATAACCTCCTGATGCTGCCAGATCACCCATGGAAACAACAATGGGTTTAACCTTTTTTGTTAAGGAAACTTCGCGCCAGATAACATCAGATGCAAGAGCGCTGCCCCCCGGCGAATTAACCCGCAAAACCACAGCCTTAATCCGTTCGTCTTCACGAGCCGTTCTAATGGCCCGGGAGATCCTCTCGGATCCAATGGTTTCGTCGTTTCCTTCACCTCCTATGATCTCACCTGAAGCATACACTATGGCAATACGGTCTTTTGCGTCAGAACTTTTTTCGGCGGAGGTAGGAGCGTAGTCAGCCAGGCCGACTGATTTGACTTTTTTTTCTTTGTCTATACCTGTTAATGTCTTCAGTTCGGTTAATACCTCATCCTTGTAACGCAGACCATCCGCTAGCTTGTATCTGACCGCATCCCCGGCGTTACGGATCAATGCTTTATCGGCCAATACGAAGAGCGAGTCGCGTGGGATCTTTCTGCTCGAACTGATCTTACTCAAAAAATGAGTATACATGGAATTCAGGAAGGTAGAGACCTGAAGCCGGTTTGCATCGCTCATTTCTTCGAGCACAAAGGCTCAACGGCACTTTTAAAGGTACCGGCTTTGATCACCTGAGCTTCGATATCTAATTTATCGAGTGTTCCTTTGAAAAAGGCTATTTCCGAATTATAACCCCGGAAATCGATTATCCCTTCCGGGTTTAGGTATACCTTATCAGCCACAGAAGCAAGATAGTATGCGCCTTGAGTGTAAACTTCGCTGTATGCCAGAATAAATTTGCCCGATTTTTTAAAATCAAGGAGAGCGTTTCTGATTTCTTCAATAGTAGCTAAACCAGCCTGAAGATATGTAAGGTCGAGATAGATTCCTTTAATGTTGTCATCTTTTTCCGCCTTCTCAATACCCGCCAGGATATCGTTCAATCCTAAATTTTTCTTAGTATCCAGACTTACGAGATCGATGTTATCGAACGGATTTTTAGTTGTGCGTTCAACAATTGGGTGTTGAAGGCTGAAATGCAGTACTGAATTTGCGGCAACGTTTGCCTTCTTTTCTTCACCGGCGGTAGTTATTATTGCTGTAACAAGCACTATCAGCAAAAAAAACACGACAAATAACGACAGGATAAAACCCACCATTGAAGCAAAGACAAATTTGAAGAATTCTTTCATTTGAGCGATAAAAAGGTTTTTTTATTAGTGCAATAATACGAAATTGCGTGCCGTAAGAGTTGATAATTTAAAATATTATCAGCGATTCAAAGTTATTGTATGCAAGACGTTTACCTGATGCTGGGAAGTAATCTTGGCGACCGGAAAGCTTTTCTATTGGAAGCCTGCAAACAGATCGCGGAACGGATCGGGATGATTGTAAGCAGTTCATCGTTATATGAAACCGCGTCGTGGGGCAGGAGCGATCAACCCGACTATATTAATCAGGCGGTACATCTGCGGACTTCTTTGACAGCTTTGGAGGTACTGAATAGAGCTTTAGCGATAGAAGCGGGGTTAGGTCGCGAACGTCTTGAAAAATGGGATGCGCGCGTGATCGATATTGACGTTCTCTTTTACGGAACAAGTATCATTGAACAACCGGGCCTCATAATACCCCACCCTCATTTGCATAAAAGAGCATTTGTTTTGTTTCCCCTGCGGGAAATAGCTCCAAGTCTTATTCATCCGGTTCTTAAAACAACTATAACCGAACTTTGTAACAATTTAGCTGACAATTCTTCGGTGCGACCGATTTAAATGTTAAACTTGAATTTGCAACCCACTACGCATGTTAGAAGAAACAAATAAAGGCTACGAATCAGAAGTAAACCTGTCTTATTTAAGAGATATTGCCAGCGGAAGTGTAGAGTTTATGATTGAAATGATCGATATATTTCTGGATCAGACGCCTGAGTATTTCAGGAATCTTGAAACGGCAGTTGCCGAAAAGAACTGGAAAGGCGTGGCGGATGTTGCCCATAAGATCAAACCGACCCTGGCCTTTATGGGCGTTAATTCGGGAAAGCAGGATATTGAGGATATTGAACATAAGGCTCGCGACGGGAGGGATGTTGAAGAGATCCAGGTGCAGTTCAACACTTTGAAAGAAAAATGTTCTAACCTGTTTCTTAAACTCCAACAGGTCAGAACAGAATTGGAGGCAGAGCTTTAAAGAGCCGCTTCCAAAGTGAATTCATAGCTTTCCATGATCAGATTGGCCAGGAGCTGTTTACAGGCCTGATCCACTTTTTCCCGGGCGGCAGCTTCTGTGTCAGCCTCAACTTCCAAACTAATATGCTTGCCAATACGTACGTTATGAATTTCTGACAAACCTAAATTTTTCATACTTCCGGTTACGGCCTTTCCCTGCGGATCGAGGATTTCTTTAAGCGGCATAACGTTGATCTCGGCAATAAACTTCATTTTATCAGTCTGAATTGGATAATGGATAATAGGAAATAAATAAATATAATAATCGGAACGGCGGCAAATTTAAAGATTAAAACCAAAACCACGGACGATATAATGAGAATATACCGCAGCGAATTCTCTGCAAAACGGAAGCTTTTGAATTTCAGGGAGATCAGCGGGATTTCAGTTACCAGCAGTAATCCCATTCCCAGGCTAAATAAGAAAAGAAAAAAGGGATTCAGGATATAGGATGACAGAAATGAACCACTTTCAGTCAGGATCATTGGCAGTGATGCTACCAGAAGCGCATTTGCAGGTGTTGGAAGACCGATGAAATTTTCGGCTTGCCGCGTATCAATGTTAAACTTTGCAAGTCTCAGTGCCGAAAATACAACGATCAGGAAAGCGCTTAGATTCAGATAAACACTCAGTTCGCCGACCTGTGGAGCGTGCAGAAACAACTGGTAAACGATAGCCGACGGCAGAAATCCAAAACTGATCACGTCAGCCAGCGAATCAAGTTCCTTCCCTATATCTGAATACGCCTTTAGTGCTCTTGCTACCATTCCGTCCAGAAAATCGAAGACGGCAGCCAGCATAATGGCATACGAAGCGTAGATCAGCTTATCCTGGAAGGCGAAAACAATGCCGATACAACCTGTGAAAAGGTTTAAGCAGGTAATGGCATTGGGTATATGTCTTTTCATGAGTAAAAAGCAAAGAGTAGGAGCAAAATCCATGTCAGGACCTTGCTCTTTACCGATTACGAATTCATTGAAACTAAAAACTCCTCATTGGTCTTAGTTCCTCGCATTTGAGCCAGCAGAAACTCCATCGCTTCCTGAGAGTTCATATCGGCAAGATGATTGCGCAGGATCCACACCCGCTGCAATGTTTCCCGATCGTTCAGCAGATCATCGCGTCTTGTACTTGATGCGGTAATGTCTATAGCAGGGAAGATACGCTTATTGGATAGTTTGCGATCCAACTGAAGTTCCATGTTTCCGGTTCCTTTGAATTCTTCAAAGATCACCTCGTCCATTTTAGAACCGGTTTCCGTAAGGGCCGTTGCCAGAATGGTCAGGGAGCCGCCATCTTCAATGTTCCGTGCTGCTCCGAAAAAGCGCTTAGGTTTGTGCAGCGCATTGGCGTCAACACCACCTGACAGAATTTTACCCGAGGCCGGGGCCACCGTATTGTATGCGCGGGCCAGGCGGGTGATTGAATCCAGCAAAATCACAACATCGTGGCCGCATTCCACCATTCTTTTTGCTTTTTCAAGCACAATATTGGCAATCTTCACATGTCGTTCTGCAGGCTCATCGAAGGTTGATGAAATTACTTCTGCCCGTACGCTTCTCGCCATATCGGTCACCTCCTCAGGGCGTTCGTCGATTAGCAGGATGATAAGATATACTTCGGGATGATTTTTGGCGATCGCGTTTGCTACATCCTTTAGGAGCATTGTCGTACCCGTTTTAGGTTGCGCTACGATCAATCCGCGCTGCCCATTTCCAATCGGCGTAAAGAGGTCCATGATCCGGGTAGAATAGTTGCCGGTTTCGGTAAACAGATTTAATTTTTCCTGTGGAAATAATGGCGTCAGATAATCGAAAGGCACGCGGTCGCGAACTTCAGCAGGCGCCCGGCCGTTAATAGTCTCGACCCTTACAAGCGGAAAGTATTTTTCCCCCTCTTTTGGGGGGCGGATACTGCCCCTCACGGTATCACCTGTCTTTAATCCGAACAGTTTTATCTGTGACTGGGAAACATAGATGTCGTCAGGCGAAGAAAGATAATTGTAGTCGGAGGAACGAAGGAAGCCATATCCGTCGGGCATGATCTCTAAAATTCCTTCATTAACGATCACGTTGTCAAAGTCCATATTCGTTGCCGGTGGCAATGCGTCGGAAGTTCTTGCCTGTGGCGGATTAGGAGGGGTATTCTTACGTTCGAACCGGTGTGGCCGCTGGCTTTCCTGAGCTGGCGCTGAAGGTTCAGCAATCGCTTCGGCTGCTTCAACGAGCGTTTCTTCAGGTGCCGCCTCATCGCCGGAAGGAAGATCAAAAAGGGTAACATCATCTAACGGAACTTCTTCTTTTTTCTGTGCCGGAGCCTTTCCTTTAGTGGTTCTCGCGCGTTTACGCGGCTTTTCTGTGGGTTCTTCATCTTGTGCGCCAGGCTCGTCGGTGCTTTTTGCAGAAGAGATCAGCTCCTGTTGTTCGGTTATCTTGCGAATCAGATCTTGTTTTCGTAATGATTCAGAATCCTCGACACCATAAGATTTTGCAATTTCACGAAGCTCAGATACAAGCTTGTCGTTCAATTCGGTAATATCCAGCATTAATTAGTGTATTATTTATAGGAATTAGAGTTAAAGATTTACGTTTAGCAACAGTAATCAAAATACTTAAGTCACGTTCAAAGAAATTTATTGTGATTTTCCTGTTATGCAGGCTAAACGAAATTTAAAGCACAATTGTATGCAATAAAAATAAATTTTCAAAGAATATTTTTTTTTTCCAAGATGTGCTTTTTGTTTAACTAATTTCGCTGAAATCGCTTTTTAATGACCCGTAAACAGCTTATTGACCAGATCCGATTAAAAAAATCTTTCTTGTGTGTCGGACTTGATACAGACATTACAAAAATACCCGAATTTTTGTTCGAGTACGCCGACCCTGTTTTTGAATTTAATAAACGGATCATCGATGCGACACACGACCTGTGTGTGGCTTATAAGCCGAATATTGCCTTTTATGAAAGCCGGGGAGTAAAAGGTTGGGAGAGCTTGTCCAAAACGGCTAACTATCTGCCGGCAGATAGTTTTTCGATCGCGGATGCAAAGCGGGGTGATATCGGCAATACGTCAGCAATGTATGCAGAGGCTTTTTTCAACGGAAAAACCTCCGGTATGAGCTTTGACTCTATCACGGTTGCACCATATATGGGGCACGACTCGGTGTTGCCATTTTATAAGTTTAAAAACAAATGGGTGATCCTTTTGGCACTGACGTCCAATGAGGGAAGCAAGGATTTTCAGTTCCTGAGCTCTGGTGGTCAGCATTTATTTCAAACGGTCATTGAAAAAGCGAAAACCTGGGGCAATTCCGAGAATCTTATGTTTGTGGTAGGGGCAACACGTGGCGATGCATTTTTGGAGATACGAAAGCATGCCCCCGACCATTTTCTGCTTGTGCCGGGAGTCGGCGCTCAGGGGGGAAGCCTTGAGGATGTCTGCAGGTACGGTATGACCGTTGACTGCGGGCTTCTGGTCAATGCTTCACGATCTGTTATTTACGCTTCCAACGGAGAAGATTTTGCAGAAGCGGCCCGTGAGGAGGCATTGAAGATCCAGCGTGAGATGGCGGTTCAGCTCGAGAAGATAGGTTTTTAGTCTATCCTCCTGATATTTTTGAGTTTACATCGAATTTTCTGTACATTTAAGAATGTCGTTCCCCGAAGATTTTCTGCATTATGTTTGGAAATTCAGGCAGTTCAAACAGCAGCAGCTGCTTACAGCAGACGGTACTTCGGTCGAAATCCTTTCAGCCGGAATGCATAATAAAAATGCCGGACCCGATTTCGAAAATGCAAAGGTACGCCTGGGTGACACCGTTTGGGTTGGTAATATAGAGATCCATTTGAATTCATCCGACTGGCAGCGGCACGGCCATCACACGGATCCTGCCTATGATTCCGTAATACTTCATGTTGTTTTTAACCACGACCAGGAACAGTATCGGAAGGACAATACAGCTGTTCCGGTTCTTGAACTCAAAGATGTGATACCGGAAGGTTTGTATTTAAGATATCATGATCTGACGGCCGGTCTGAACTGGATCGCGTGTCAAGCTGCAGTTGGCTCGGTTGATCGGCTTTACATTTCAAACTGGCTCTCGCGTGTGCTATTCGAGCGACTCGAAGAAAGATCGCGATCTGTTCGGGAGCTGGTGCAAGAGTACAGAGGAAACTGGGATGATGCGTTCTATGTGATCCTGGCCCGCAACTTCGGATTTAAAGTGAATGCTGTTCCTTTTGAGATGCTTGCCCGGTCGCTGCCTGTGCAACTTTTTGGGCGGCATAAGGATAACGCACTACAGATCGAAGCTTTAATTTTCGGACAGGCAGGTTTGTTGGATGAAACTTTCGGGGAGGAGTATCCAAACAGGTTGAAGTCGGAGTACCTGTTTCTTAAGAAAAAGTACAATCTGCAAACGGGAGAGGGTTCTGTGTGGAGGTATCTTCGTCTCCGGCCCCAAAATTTTCCGACTCTTCGCCTCGCACAGTTTTCTGCACTGATGGTAAAAGCAGACTCTTTGTTTTCAAAGATCCTGGAAGCCCGGAATGTTGCTTCCTTAAGCGAACTTTTTTACCGGCTGCCGGTGAATGATTACTGGAAAAATCATTACCGCTTCGGCGTTGCGGTAAAACCTTTCTCCAATCAAATTGGTACAAATTCTGTAAATAATATATTGATCAACACAATAGCTTTGTTTCTTTTCTGTTATGGAAAGACCATGGGCCGGAATTCTTTGGTTAACAGGGCTGTTGAGTTACTTGAAGTACTGCCGCCCGAAAGCAATCAGACGTTGACCCGCTTTAAAGAAGCGGGAATTGAAACGAATAATGCTTTTTCATCGCAGGCCTTGTTGCAATTGAAGAGATCTTATTGTGACAAGAAAAGATGCCTGGAGTGCGGCATAGGAATTAAAGTGTTAAATAGATGATCCAGAAGATATTGACTTATTTTGAACGGCGCTCATTCGGCGTTTGTACCTATCTCGGCGAGAGGTTTAATATCTCCATCTCCAGAATTCGGCTGTTTTTTATATATTCATCCTTTCTGGCCGTGGGAATGCCTTTATTTTTCTACGTGCTGGCTGCTTTTGTGCTGGATATCCGCAACTATGTAAAACGGATCCGGGCGCGTCTTTGGGATTTTTAATCGGCCAGTATTCGTGCAATATCCCGAAAACCTTTTTCAGCGGCCAGGTCTGATGGCGTCATGCCATCTTCTGTCTTCGCATTCACATTAGCTCCGGCCTCTAGTAATAAGATCAGAAGTTCTATGTTTCCGTTGGCCGCAGCGGAATGCAGCGGCGTAATCCCTTTCATTTGCACTACATTTACGTCCGCACCTGCTTCCATAAGCATTTTTGCGATCATATTATGATCGGCGGCCACAGCCGAATGAATCGGGTATACCTGGTAACCATTTTTTGAAGCAATATTTGGATCGGCGCCCTTTAACAGAAGATAGCGGGTTATTTCTTCCTGACCGAAATACGCCGCCAGACCTAAAGCTGTAAAACCATCGGCCGAAAATGAATTGATAAGCGAAGGGTCTTTGTAAAGAAGATGCGCAATGACATCAAACTTTCCAACGGCGCTTGCTTCAAAAAAGCTTATCTCGGCAACATAAGATAGCAGCAGATCAGAAACATTCGTTTTTTTGTAATAGCAGGCGAGCATGAGTGGTGAGATCTGAAAGCTTGTTTTCTGCGTTGCTAATGCAGGATTTTTGGTCAGCAGATCGCCGAGGGCATCGGTATTGCCCGATTGGATGTATTCTTCAAGTAAAGCCTGCGACATTATTAGATGTATCTGATTCAATAATAGTAAAATTTATCAGGTATTTAAACACCCGCTTGCCGGCCGCCGCGTTTTTATGCGATGCCTTATCACATGTTTCGTAAAAACCCGCATTGATTTTCAGTGAAATAAGAGTCTGTATCACCCTAAATCCCATAATCATGTGATTGATGGGGGTATCCGTTTGGAGCTACCTTTGACCCAAGATTTTAAAGCAATGGCAGTCTTGAAGCAAAGTATAACTGAAATGGTGAAAGGATGTAAAGAAGGAAAACGGACATCCCAGGAAACGCTTTACAAGTATTTTTCCTCAAAAATGTTCGGCGTATGCTTACGATATTCCAGAGACCGTTCCGAAGCCGAAGATATCCTGCAGATGACCTTCATCAAGGTTTTTGAGAATATTAAGGAATACACAGGGGCGGGGTCCTTCGAAGGATGGGTGAGGCGGATCACAGTCAATACGGCTATTGAAATGTACCGGAAAAATAAAGTAATGAATAACAGCGTGGATATTTCTATGATAGATTTTGACTGCCGCCCGGTTTCTTCATCTCACAACCTCGATGTTAAAGATATGTTGCGGCTGATAGCACGGCTTCCTGATCACTATCGTGTCATTTTTAACATGTTTGCCATTGAAGGGTATTCACACCGCGAGATCGCGGAAACACTCGGCATCACAGAAACAGCCTGCCGCACGCAGTTGCACAGGGCTCGTCATATTCTTCAGGACCGCATCAGAGCCCTTGAGATGAGTACTTATCACGCAGCTGCGGTCGCATAGGCTTAATTTAATTGGTTTAGTATATAGTGTGTTGAAGAGGTACGGTGAAAATCGTGCCTCTTTTGTTTAAAGCAAAGGAGCCGGTTGTTTTTTGGGGCTCCTTTGGTTATTGTTTAAATAATTTCCCTTTGAATGCTTTGGCAACCGCTTCACTTTTTGAGTTTACATGGAGCTTCTCGTAGATCTTTTTGATGTGCGACCGCACAGTGTCAATTGAAATGAACATGTCTGAAGCGATCATCTTGTAGCTGTAGCCGTTCACCAGAAGTTGCAATACCTCTTTTTCTCTTTCCGAGAGATTGTAATCTTCCTGCCCCGGATGATGCGCCGAAGAAAACATTTTTAACACCTGCGTGGCAATGGAAGATGTCATCGGCGCTCCGCCTGTATTGGCCTCATGAATATACTCCAGTAATTTTGACGGAGGCGTCTTTTTTAGAATATAGCCGTTCGCACCATTCTTAATCGCCTCAAAAACATTCTGATTGTCGTCAAAAACGGTAAGCATTAATATTTTGACGTCAAAGTTCTGCTGCCTGATAAGCTTAAGCCCTTGTAATCCGTCCGTTTCAGGCATGTTAATGTCCATCAGGATAATATCAGGCTGCGTGGTCTGATATTCATTTACAATATTGGTACAGTTACTATAAGCTCCTACTACAGTAAACCCATCCGAGCCGTTCAACAGGAACGAAAGCCCTTCGCGCAGCTGCGGGTTGTCCTCATAAATAAGAATTTTGATCATGTGTGGTTTATTACGCCCGCAAATTATGGGTTTCCCGAATTTTCATCAATCACATATTCATGTTACGGGGACCTCAAGTACAATTGACGTTCCTCTTCCTGGTGCAGATTCGATGATCAGACTTCCGCCCAGCATCTGTGCCCGTTTAGACATGTTAATGAGGCCGTTTCCGCCAGGATCTTTCCGCGGATCGAAACCAATGCCATTATCCTGGATAACCAGGTACAGCTTCTTGTTTTTTACACCGAAGTTGATAGATGCCGCCGATGCTTTCGAATATTTAGCCAAATTATTTACCGCTTCTTTGAAGATCAGAAACAAGTCGCGTCGGATCTGCATGTTAATAACCAGGTCTTTTATTTTTTCGTCAATAACAAATGTGTAATCAATGTCTTTCGGTTCGAGTATGGTTGACGCAAATTCCCGCATACGGGCGGTTATCTTTTGGATGCTGTCGTTTGAGGGCTTGATACTCCACACAATATCATCCATAGCTTCCATCATGCGGCTGCTATTATCGGTGATCTTCGTAAGGTATTCATTAACGGTATGATTGTCGCCATTTACCTTCATCTTTACCATCTCACCCAGTATGTTGATGGTGCTCAGCGTGGATCCCATATCATCATGCAGGTCGCGTGCTACCTTTTCGCGGATCTTTTGGACTTCGAGAAGCCGCCTTAACCGTTGGTTGTTAATGTAATAAACCAGGCCTGCCGCTGATATTACGATAAGGCCAAGAAACCACCAGCGCTGCCAGAATGCAGGCTTGATGTGGATGAACAGACTCGTGATGCTGCTTGATGAAATGCCTTCACTATTTACCGCTCGCACTTTGAAAACATATTCGCCCGGCGGAAGATATGAATAGTTTGCCGCGATCGGCCCGTTTGTTTTAACCCAGTTTTCGTCAACGCCTTCCAGCATGTGGTAATACTTTAGTTTATTATGGTGGCTGTAATTCAATGAGGCAAATTCGATGGTAATGGAGTTCTGTCGGTGTGTCAGTTCCAGTTTCTTTAGTTTTAGAATAGAGTCAACAGGAAGGTTATTGTTGTGGAGCTTAAAGTCAGTTATCGTTACGTTTGCCGGCTTTTTTTTATCCTTGATCAACTCCGGATCAAATATAACGAAGTGGTTTCCGCCCGCAAATATCAGTCTGTTACCCTTTAGCTTCATGCTGGTTTGCATGAGATTATCTGAACTGGTGGTTGTGATCAATCCGTCTTTCTGATCGTATAGCCGGAATGTGTTTCTGATGTAATCGTATGTACATATCCCACCGATGGTGCTTAGCCATAAGTCGCCCGAATTATCAAGCTGCAGGGCGGTAACATTGGTAAAAGGAAGTCCGTCATACACACTTATTTCGCGGATCTTACCAGTCTTAATATTCAGGATATTCAGGTTGGTAGCGGCGACATAATAGAGACTATCGTTAAACTGAATGATGTCTTTTACCGAGTTGTCGGACAGTGAATATCCCTTCCGGTTATTGACCGTATAATTTCTGAGTATTTTGCCGGTCCGGGTATCTATCGCAAAAAGTCCTTTACTGTCAGTCGTGACCCACAGCGTGCCGTTCCTGTCTATATACAATTTCAGGATGGTAGACTGAAGGTTTAGTACGGCCTGAAAATTTTGGTCTCTGGCTTTCTGGCGGTAAGGCAGCTTTACAAGTTTTCCAGCCTGAGTGCCGAACCATAAAGAGCCATTCTGATCTTCAGTTACCTGCCTGATCGTCTTTTTTTCAAACACATCCGGCATGAGGAAATCGGAACGCTTTTCTCTGATGTCATGCAAGATCAGTCGTCCTTCCTGACAAGTGATCCAGACCTTCTCACTCTTGGAATGCTGATGCATGTCCCAGACCATGTTGAAAGGGCCGTCCGGCATATTGCGGTAAATAGCATCCCGGAGTTTTTTATCCTCCGTCAATACCGTGCCGTTCATCTTTATTGAGGTGATGGAAGCGCCCCAGGTGCCTATCAACAACCGGGAGTTCGAGGTTTCAAGCACCGATTGGATGGCGTCTTCATGATGCGCTTTTCTGATCGTTCCGTGACGCGATTGATCATTGATCACATTGCCGACATAGATACCATTGTCAGTAGATATCCAGACATTTTTCTCTTTATCTTCAAAGATGTGCTTAATTGTGTTGAACCTGATGCCAAAAGACGGGTGTTCACTATAAAACTTATAGAATTGCCTGAGCCCCGGATCATAGATCTTAAGAAAGTGGAGGCCATACGCCCACAGTATTCCCCGAGATTCCTTGAAATTGTGGATCTCGAAGTATCCGTCATCAGAAGTTAACCCTTTTATGTCGCTGGTCAATTCACCGGTCTTTTCATTAAAGCAGTGAGTTTTTAATCTGCCGGAATCCCAGCTGACGATCCAGTAGCGCCGCTCCCTGTCAATGTGCATATGCGTTACATTGGTCGGATAAGGGAGCTTTTTAAACGCCCTGCCAAGTTTTGTTTCTGCTAACGGTTGAATTTTTTTGTAGCGATAATTGTAGAAAAAAAGACCTTTATCTGTAGACAGCCAAGAGTTGCCCGTCTCTTTGTCTTCCCATGCATGGTTTATGCCATAGTCTTCCGGAACATAAATGACCTTCCTGTTTTCTTCAAATGCATGCTTGGCCGGATTGTAAACAAGCATGCCTCTTTTCTTGATCGTCAGTAACAGATTTCCCTTATAATCAAGGCGGAGGTAATAGTCAGGTCTGGTAGGCAGCGCTTTTTTTGTTAGGACCCGTGCCTCCTTAAAGGTATAGTCAAACCGGTTAAAGATCCCGATACGGGCACCCATCCGTACCCACATATTTCCCCTTGCATCATCCATGATCTGATTCACGGCCAGAGCCGGTAACTTTTGCTGGTTGGAGTTTTTATAAAAGTCAATAAACTTACTTCCATCGTATCGTTGCAAGCCATTTTCAGTACCTATCCAGATCAATCCCCGCGGATCCTGCCATACGCAGTTCACGAAGTTGGAAGCCAGTCCGTCATTAACAGAATATCGCGAAAAGAGGATCTCGAACGCTGCGGAATTGAGGGTTAAAAAACAAATGAGCAAAGGCAGGCACGCTCGTATTACTGAAACTGGTTTCATCGGAATTCTTAAACTCGGAAAAATTCATTAAAAGTAAGAAAATCAGGTCTAATCAGCCCACGTGTAACCTCTCATTATTTTTTCCACAAAAGCCATAAAGACAAGCCTAATGCACTAAATTAGCCGGTTTAAAAGGAGAAAAGGCTTGGCAAAGACCGCTACCAAAGAAACCCCTTTAATGCAGCAATACAACAGCATCAAGGCCAAATATCCAGGCGCCTTGTTATTGTTTCGTGTGGGTGATTTTTATGAAACGTTTGGAGAAGACGCTGTAAAGGCTTCTAAAATTCTTGGAATAGTGCTTACGAAAAGAGCGAATGGCTCCGCGTCGCATATCGAGCTGGCTGGTTTTCCCCACCATTCGCTGGAGACGTATCTGCCAAAGCTGGTAAGAGCGGGACAGCGGGTCGCTATCTGCGACCAGCTTGAAGATCCCAAGACGGTAAAAACGATCGTTAAGCGTGGCGTTACCGAGTTGGTTACTCCCGGTGTTGCGTACAGCGAAAATATTCTTCAGCAAAAATCCAATAACTATCTGGCGTCGCTGTATTTTGAGAAGAATGTTATCGGGATCGCTTTTCTCGATATTTCTACCGGCGAGTTCCTGGTGTCTCAGGGGAATGCCGATTATATTGATAAGCTACTTCAGGGATTTAAGCCGACCGAAGTTGTTTTCCAGAAAAACCGCCACCGGGAGTTCATCGAGACCTTCGGAGACCGGTTTTACACTTACGGGCTGGATGATTGGGCATTTACATCCGACTATGCCACTGAAACGCTGCTCAAACACTTTGAGGTAACATCCCTTAAGGGCTTTGGTATTGACCGGATGGGTCTTGCGATCATAGCAGCCGGAGTGGCATTGCATTATCTGACTGAGAATGAACATCGTAACCTGCAGCATATCTCTTCTGTCAGCAGGATAGAGGAAGACCGGTATATGTGGCTCGACAGGTTTACCATACGCAACCTTGAGCTTGTCGGTTCTTCTAATGATAACGCGGTAACGCTTGTTGATATCCTTGATCATACGTGTTCACCTATGGGGGCCCGTCTACTTCGACGGTGGATGGTGATGCCGCTAAAAGACCGTAAGCCGATCGAAGAGCGGCTCAACGTGGTCGAATATCTGTTCATAGAGGAGGAGTTGCGTGAAGCTTTGTTGCATGAATTAAAGCAAATCGGCGATATGGAACGTTTAATTTCCAAGATCGGACTCCAAAAGGCCAACCCGAGGGAGGTCTTACAATTGAAAAGGGCACTGCATGCCATTTGTAAGCTGAAAGAAACCTGCGAAACAACAGAAAGCAAAGCCCTGAAAACTATTGCCGACCAGCTTAATAACTGTGAGTTGATACGCGACCGGATCGAACGGGAGCTGCACCCGGAAGCACCTGTAGCGGTACTTAAAGGCAACGTTATTGCGGACGGTGTTGACGAAGAGCTCGATAAACTACGCAAGATCGCTTTTGGCGGGAAGGAATTTTTACTTGAACTTCAACGCCGGGAAGCAGATCGTACCGGCATTCCATCGCTCAAAGTTGCCTTTAACAATGTTTTTGGCTACTATCTTGAAGTAACGAATTCGCACAAAGATAAAGTGCCTTCGGAGTGGCTGCGTAAACAGACGCTCGTCAATGCGGAACGATATATCACGCCGGAACTCAAAGAATATGAAGAGCAGATCCTTGGCGCTGAGGAAAAGATATTTGCCCTCGAAACACGGTTGTATAATGAACTGGTTTACGCGCTTGCTGAATATATCAAGCCCATTCAGCTCAATGCGCAACTGGTGGCCCAGCTTGATGTACTGCTGAATTTCGCGGTCATAGCTCAGAAAAATTTCTATGTGAAACCGAAGGTAGACGACAGTTCGGTTATCGATATCAAGGGCGGTCGCCATCCGGTCATTGAAAAGAATCTTCCGCCCGGTCATGAATACATTACCAATGACGTCTTTCTGGACAGCGACAGCCAGCAGATCATTATTATCACAGGTCCCAATATGGCCGGTAAATCGGCGTTACTGCGGCAAACCGGCTTGATCGTTTTGATGGCGCAAATGGGCTGCTTCGTTCCGGCTAAGGAAGCAACGATAGGCCTGGTCGATAAGATCTTTACCAGGGTGGGTGCCTCCGATAACCTTTCATCGGGCGAATCAACCTTTATGGTTGAAATGAACGAAACGGCCAGCATTCTTAATAATCTTTCACCGAAAAGTCTGATACTTCTCGATGAGATCGGCCGCGGTACCAGCACGTATGACGGGATCTCGATCGCCTGGGCCATTGCCGAATATCTGCATACCCATCCGTCGGCAAAGGCTAAAACACTCTTTGCCACGCATTACCATGAACTCAATGACCTGGCAAACTCCTTTCCGCGAGTCAAAAATTTTAATGTTTCGGTGAAGGAAGTAAATAATAAGGTCATTTTTCTGCGTAAGCTGATCCCCGGTGGCAGCGAACATAGTTTTGGTATCCATGTGGCCAAGATGGCTGGCATGCCGCCTAAATTGATTGCCCGGGCCAACGAGATATTGAAAAGGCTTGAACAGGAGCGCACGGGGGGAGAAAACATCAAGGAGAGCATCAAAAAGGTACAGCAGCAGGCACTTCAATTGCAAATGTTTTCTATTGATGACCCTGTGTTGTCAAAGATCCGGGATGTTTTGAATAATCTTGATGTGAATACACTGACTCCTGTTGAAGCGCTGATGAAACTGGACGAGATCCAGCGATTACTCAAGGCATGATCTGCCCTTATACAATTTTTCGTTTTTGGGGGTGTTGCGTAGGTTAAGTCGCTACGCCCCTGACGATCCCGGCTTTCGCGAAACATATACCGCTTTAAATCTTCCCTGAAACATTTGCGTGTTTTTATAATTTATTGATTATAAAGGCGCACAATTATTGTGCACTGGTGTTTATTTCTTTCCTGACACACACCTTAAACCTTATACCTTAACTAGTGCTCAAGCGATGCATAAAAGAATTTTGCTGCTCATCTTTTTTTCTGCAATGACCGGAACCCTTTTTTCGCAGACCTCAATGCCCGCTTCCGGCAAATATTCTATAGCAGGAATAACGACGATCTCTGCCGGGCAGGGAACCAAACTGTCAATAGCCGGCGTTTTACCCGGCTCAACTGCGAAATGGACCTGGTATTCCGAAAACTGCGGCGGGACAGTGCTCGGGACGGGTAGTTCCTTCCTGGTAAGCCCGGCTAAAACCACCACGTACTATGCACGTACAGAAGGAATGAGTAATTGTATCTATGCCACGGTATATGTAAACAATAACAGTGTTCCGCCTGACGAAATTATGGGCGATGATCTTATTTGCAAGGGCGAGAGGGACGTCAGATTAACCGTGCTTGGAGGGATTCTGGGCCGTGGAGCGCGGTGGGTATGGTACGAAGGAAGTTGCAACTTCCGAAAGATAGGAGAAGGGTCTTCGGTCTCGGTCTCTCCGGTAAAGACTACAGATTATTTTGTAAGAGCGGAAGGCGGCAGCAACGTGACCGAATGCCGCAGTTTTCGGGTCAATGTGTCTGAGCCATCGGTGAAGCCCCTTAACATTATCGGGCCGGCAGCTGTGTGCGTAGGGCAGACCTTTGAACTGAAAGTGAGCGGTGGCAGGTTGGGTACGAATGCCGAATGGGTATGGTATGAGGGAAACCCGACAAATAAGGTCCTGATCGGTAAAGGAAATATGCTGTCGGGCCTGAGTTTAAAGCGGTCTGCAACGTACTTTGTTGCCGCCGAAGGGGAGTGTGGTAAAACCGAATACATATCAAAGAACATAATCGTCAACGTCCCTGCAATAAATGCTGCCTCCATCAAAGTTCCGCCAACCTACAAGCTTAATCAAACGATCGTTCTGGAGCTTGCCGGCTATAATGCCGACAAATCAAACCTGATCTGGTATGAGGGCGCATGCTCTACGGGAAAGAAGATCGGTACAGGTGCCAGGATCAGCTACAATGTTACCGGACAAGCGGAGATCTTTGTGAAAGACATAAGCGAGTGCCCCGAAAATGATTGCAAAAGGATTTCGCTGGCTCCCATTAATACCGTTCCGTCGGGGGTGGTAACTTTTGTAAATGCAGGGTTTGTCAATAACAATCTCAGCGATCTGAACAGCTTTTCGAACCTTTCACTTTCTGTGGGCGGTGGCGGCCGGTTTGGTTGGTACGGCCGTATAAAGGTCAGCATCAATCAGGACAAAAGTACTTATGAGACGAATAACTCGGGACTTACAGACTATGAAGGTACAGGTTATTATCAGTTCAACGGTAAGATTCTCAACAAGCGTTTTGGAGCAACTGCCGGACTGGTTTATACCCAACGGCCTATCTCACTTTATGTTGGGGCAGGGTACGGAAGCCGCGACCTTCAATGGGGCATTACCGAGTTTGCATACATATCAAACGAAGAACAGCGGAAAGCATGGGCAAAGAACGTTGAAAGCAGTTTTAAAGGACCGGAGATCGAAGGCGGGATAATATTACGTTTTGGGTTCTTTAACATTTTAGGCGGAATTGGTTCGGTAGACTTCAAATATATGGACGCTCATGTAGGGATCGGATATAACATAAAGTAAAATGAGACTATGTATTTATGGGCCGTTAAATGTAATTTTGATCGGACTTTTTTTCACAATATCATGCACAGAGGATCCTCTTCAGCCGGGAGGGGCAATTAATCAGACAACAATAAGCACAGCAGAACCTTCGGATGTTTCTACAACTTCTGCTACTTCAGGCGGAAGTATCGGCGACAACGGCAGCATGTCCGTTACCGCCCGCGGGATATGCTGGAGTACAAATGAAGGTCCGGATATTACAGGCGATCATACCCGTGACGGCTCCGGAACCGGAAGTTTTTCAAGTACTCTCAGGGATCTGGCGCCTGCGACAACCTACTATATCCGGGCTTACGCTACTACCGAGGCGGGCACGTTCTATGGAGATGAAAAGCAGTTTTCAACTTCACCTGTCGCCCTGTCGGCAGTGAGCACTGCGGCGGTCAGCGACGTGACCGCGGCATCTGCCAGGAGCGGCGGTTCTGTCACAACGGATGGAGGCGGCACTGTCACCGAAAGAGGTATTTGCTGGAGTACGTCACCAAACCCCACGACCGATCATTCGAAAGTAAGCCAGGGCAGCGGTAAAGGCGAATTTGCCGTTACACTGACAGGTCTGAGTCCCTCAACTAGCTACTATATACGGGCGTTTGCCAAAAATGAAGCCGGAACTTCCTATGGCGCGCAGGTGCAATTTACCACTTCAGCGA
>DASWXL010000222.1:0-4114 GCA_036405495.1 Sphingobacteriaceae bacterium
GAAGGGGAGTATTTTATTGCTTCTGATGCTTCTCCAATAGTTGAATATACCAAGAATGTGATCTATCTTAAAGATAATGAGATAGCCTATGTTAAACGTGAAGGACTACTGATAAAGAGCATTGATAACGTTATTCAAACACCCTACGTACAGGAACTTGAATTAAAGCTGGAGGCGCTCGAGAAGGGTGGTTACGACCACTTCATGCTAAAGGAGATAAACGAACAACCGCGTTCCATTCATGACTGTATGCGCGGGCGGATATATCCGGAACAGGGACTGGTTCAGCTGGGCGGATTAAAGGAGTATGCTGAAAAACTTAAGAACATAGACCGCATTGTGGTCGTTGCATGCGGTACTTCGTGGCATGCCGGTCTTGTAGGCGAATATCTTATAGAAGAATACGCCCGCATCCCGGTTGAGGTTGAGTATGCTTCAGAATTCCGTTATCGCAACCCTATTATATCTGAAAAAGATATCGTGATAGCTATCAGTCAGTCGGGCGAAACTGCCGATACCATGGCTGCTATTGAACTGGCCAAAGAAAAGGGTGCTACGATCTTCGGCATTTGTAACGTTGTAGGCTCGTCTATCCCGCGATTAACTCACGCAGGCGTTTACACCCATGCCGGCCCGGAGATCGGCGTGGCGTCTACCAAGGCGTTTACTGCTCAGGTGACAGTACTCACTTTAATGGCATTCTATATGGCTCAGCAGCGGGGAACCATTTCTCAGTCAAAGCTGGTAGGTCTGCTTACTGAATTAAACAATATTCCGGGTCTCGTGGAAGAATGTCTCAAAGCTGACCGTAAGATCCAGGAGATCGCCTATCAGTTCAAGGATTCGAGAAACTGCCTGTTTCTTGGAAGAGGCAGCGCATTTCCGGTTGCACTCGAAGGTGCCTTAAAATTAAAGGAGATCTCATACATTCATGCCGAAGGTTATCCGGCAGCAGAAATGAAGCACGGGCCGATAGCGCTGATCGATGAGGAGATGCCGGTAATATTCATTGCTACGCGCAATTCTTCCTATGAAAAAGTGATGAGCAATATACAAGAGGTAAAAGCCCGTAAAGGTGTTGTTATTGCTATTGTTACGGAAGGTGACCGGGAAGTCGCCAAAATGGCCGACCATGTCATAGAGATCCCTCATACGGATGAGGCCTTCCTGCCTTTGATAGCGACCATTCCATTGCAGCTGCTTTCATACCATATTGCGGTAATGCGCGGATGTAACGTCGACCAGCCGCGAAATCTGGCTAAATCCGTAACAGTGGAATAAGCCCTTCGAAGCAAATAATATAAAGCTCTGGCTGACAGGTGCCAGAGCTTTTTTTGTTATTGATGTGCTACAGGCATATGTTCGATCATACTTTCGATATTAACGCCCAGCGCCTGTGCAATCGCCATACCCAAGGAAACATCGGCCCGAAACCAGTGGCAAAGCTGTCTGTTAATGATCTCACTTCTTTCAGGCCCTGATATTTCCTTCATTGAGTCGGCAAGATTACTGATCATTGCCTGTTTATCCGCGTCTGACAGCAGCCTGAACAGGTTACCCGGCTGGGACTTTTTATCTTTGTATAAATAAATACTATATGACGCTCGTTCAACTGGAATATATTGTAGCGGTAGATACCTACAGAAGCTTCGTTACGGCCGCAGAAAAGTCGTTTGTTACGCAACCAACGCTAAGCATGCAGATCCAGAAGCTGGAGGATACGCTGGGCGTTAAGATCTTCGATCGCAGTAAACAGCCGGTTGTTCCTACAGAGATCGGCGTTATTGTGATCGAGCAGGCGCGGACGATCCTGGCAGAGAGCGCCAAACTGAATGAGCTTATCTCGGAGCACAAGCAGGAACTTGTTGGTGAGCTGAAAGTAGGCGTTATTCCAACGATCGCCCCGTATCTGCTGCCCAAGATCCTGCCGGTCTTTATCGGGAAATACCCGCGGGTGCAACTGCTGATCTGGGAATATACCACGGAGCAGATCGTTCAGAACCTCAAGAACGGACTTCTGGATTGCGGTATTCTGTCAACTCCGCTGGAAGACAGCCGGTTGAACGAGGTGCCATTGTTCTACGAAACGTTCGTGGCTTACATTTCCGAGCAGAGCAACCTGGTAAAGAAGAAGACCATTTCATCAGACGAGCTTGATTTTGAGGAATTATGGCTGGTAAATGAGGGTCACTGTATGCGAAATCAGATACTGAATATATGCCAGCAGAAAAAGAGCAGCCAGGACGGAAAGCAATTTGAGTACAATACGGGGAGTGTGGAGACGCTCAAGCGGATGGTCGACCTGAACTATGGTGTCACTATTCTTCCGGAGCTGAGCATTGCCGACTTTAATGAAGACCAGCTTGACAAGGTCCGCCATTTTAAATCGCCCGAACCGGTCAGGGAGATCAGTCTGGTAACGCACCGCAATTATTTGAAAAAGAGTGCTATCGCCGCTCTGCAGCATGAGATCCTGAGCGCGGTGCCGCAGCATATGCTCAGTAAAAATAAGAAGGAGATAATGGGTATCCGGTAGCGGTTATTTACCTATTTTGCTTACCAGCCAGAATATCAAGGCTATTACGGCAACAACGATAATTATACCAACCCAAAATCCGGCTTCAAAAATATCACCGATCAGTTCACATCCTGATAAGAGGGTCAGGAGAGTTAATGCTAAAAAAGGGAAAGTTTTTTTCATAAAAAAAGTAGCATATATCTCTATACACTACTTTTTTATTTTCAAATTGTTTTGGTCAAAAATTACTTCGCTTTTGCATAGCGATCAGCCACAGCGTCCCAGTTTACCACATTCCAGAAAGCGGCAATGTAATCAGGGCGTTTGTTTTGATATTTCAGGTAATAGGCGTGTTCCCAAACATCCATTCCCAGGATCGGGGTTCCCTTTACTTCTGCCACATCCATTAATGGATTATCCTGATTAGGTGTTGAGCTTACCTGAAGTTTGCCATCAGCGCCAACGGTCAACCACGCCCAACCGGAACCAAAGCGTGTTGCTCCCGCTTCAGCGAACTTCTTTTTAAAGTCTTCAAAAGAACCGAAAGCCTCGTTAATCGCGTTTGCCAGATCTCCTGACGGAGTGCCGCCGCCGTTTGGCGACATTACCGACCAGAATAAGGTATGGTTATAATGGCCACCGCCATTGTTTCTGACCGCCATAGGGTGTTTTGAAACGTTAGCTAAGATGTCTTCGATCTTTGCGTTTTCAGCGTCGCTGCCTGCTACGGCTTTGTTTAAATTGTCGACATAAGCCTGATGGTGCTTACCGTGGTGGATCTCCATGGTAGCCTTATCGATGTGTGGTTCAAGTGCGTCTGATGCGTATGGTAACGCGGGTAGTTCAAATGCCATTTTCTTTTTGATTTAAAAGGTTTAACAAACAGATACGCAAATATAACTTACCCAGAAATAGTTTGTTCAGTAGAGCGTCAAATTTTGTTTCTTTTGCTTTTAAAGAAGTCTTTTACCAGGTCGCTGCATATATTTTCCAGAATACCGCCGGTGATCTCCGTTTTCGGATGCGTGATCTTCGGGTTTACCCGTAGGAAGCCGCGTTGCGGATCGTATGCGCCAAAGACAATTCTCGACACCTGCGTCCAGTATGACGCTCCCGCACACATAATGCACGGTTCCATGGTAACGTATAAAGTGCAGCCCTGTAGATACTTGCCGCCCAGGTAGTTTGCTGCCGCGGTGAAAGCCAGCATCTCGGCATGTGCGGTCACATCGTTCAGCTTTTCGGTAAGGTTATGGCCGCGGCCGATGATCCTGCCGTTTGCCACTACTACAGCACCTATAGGGATCTCATCGAGTGAAAGTGCAGTATTCGCCTCCTTCAATGCCTCTTTCATGAAGAATTCGTCCGGAGCAATGGAAGGTTCGTCAGTAAAGCTTATATACCTCATATCAGTTTTGATCCGTTCGGAACTGTTCGTTCTACGGTTGTTAGAATAATATCGCCGTTTTCATCCGGGAAGCCGGTTACCAGACATTCGGAGTAAAAGTTGGCGATCTGTTTTTTAGGAAAATTGATAACACCTACCACTTGTTTGCCAACCAGATCTTCCTTTTGATAATGCCTGGTGATCTGGGC